>CADCPE010000311.1 GCA_902803275.1 uncultured Erysipelotrichaceae bacterium | reverse complement strand
GAAGGCCGATGGTACTGGTTATCATAGAATCTATATTTATTACGTTAATCCTGCCTATATTTCCATTGCAAACAATACCAGAATGACGCTCACCATAAGCGACATTACAGTTAATGGCACAAGTGTTATCAACACCGATACCGTGGCTGGTTATGGTATGGTCTTTGCCAAGAATGGTGCAATCCGCAGTGCACTTTTTCCTATAACAGCAGAGGATTTAAGCCTGATACCAGGTGCATCGATCAACCTCTTGATTCCTGGTGGACGAAACATGGGCTATACACTAAATGGCACTTTTGGAACAAACGCTGATCCATCTGTTAGATTGCGCCGTACAGGAGTAGCAGAAACATCATTGAGTGTAGCTGCTGATGGCACATTCGATCAGGTCACTGGTACTACCTTGAACAATTCTGGCACCTATCAGATCACTTTTGGTGATGATAAGAATATCTGTAAAGTTGTGGATGCCTCGGGTGTGGAACATCCATACAGCAGGATCAGCTATGCGCTGGACGCTATCAAGAGTGGTGCTATCACCCTTGCACAGACTAAGACAGCTGTCATAGAAATGTTGACTGATTACCTGTTACCGGCATCAGATTATGTTCATATCCCTAGAGGTTATGACATTACGCTTACCACAGCTACTAAAAATGGTGTAACTTACCCATATATTGGTGAAGGAACTCGTGCGATCATCAGCCGTGACCCGGAGAATACGGACTCCATGATCGATGCCTGGAATGCTGACAATGGAATGGATATGGTTAACGCATTAGATGGTACAACGCTCAGACTAAAAAATCTTGTCTTTGATGGTAAGAGCGTTAGAGGCAGCAGTGATGGTGGTGCTGTCAAATCCAAGTATGCGAATGTTTATATTGATACGGTAGATTTCAAAAACGTATATGCCAGCAATGGTGGTGCTTTGCTGATTATGTTCTCAGCAAAGGACAAGAATAATAAAGCAACTGTGCCTGGAACGGTGTTGGAAGTAAAGAACTCTGATTTTAGTGGCTGTACTTCTACTACGACAGAAAAATCAAATCGTCTTGGTGGTGGTGCTTTGGTAACAAATGCAGAAACCATGAGACTGGAAAACTGCGACTTTTCAAACTGCACTGCAGTCGACCAGGCTGGTGGAGTATTCCATCGTGTTGATGCAAACTACGATTCCTGGTCGTATATTACTGGTTGTACATTTGTAAACTGCAGTGCTAATGCTGCCGGTGGACTAGAATTAGACTCTAAGTATATTGATGTTTCAGGTTGTTTATTTGATCACTGTGTAGCCAAAGAGCGAAATGGCGGTGGATTTAATGTTTGGCCTTTGAATTCGGGAACTTCTGCAGCTAGTACGGGATGCAGTGTTGTAGTCACGGATTGTATATTTAATGACTGCCAAAATACAGGTGCAAGCGGCAATGGCGGCGGTTTCCGTTCTTCCGCAATTTACACAACTGTCAGAGGCTGTACATTTACAAACAGTTCCTCAGCTTATGGCGGCGGTTTCTCTCTTTCAAATACTAATGCTATAAGAGCTGAAGTTTACGCCAGTACATTTGAACGCTGTTCTGCACCAATTCAGGGTGGCGGAATCTATAGTAAAGGTGTCGAATTGATCATTGGAGACTCTTATGTTGATAATGCGGGTGTAACGCATACGCGTCGATCAGAGGTTAAGGATTGCACTTCAAATGGCGAAGGTGCTGGTGTGTACCATGACAGGAATTCAAACGATTCTAAATTGGTAATTACAAACACGGACATTATTGGCAACGAGATTAAAGGAAACAGCAAAAACGGTGGCGGTGTATATACGAATGCCCGTACAGTCACGGTTACTGGTTCTGTAATAACGGACAACAAGTCTACGAGCAATGGTGGCGGTTTATATGTATACGGTCCGTCAAATGTAAATAGATCGCTCACTATCTCGGATTGTGAAATTTCTAGAAATAATTCCAGCAAAGATGGTGCGGGAGTTTGGTATGAAGGCAATGAAGATAATACTCGCAATAATATGAGCCTGTATATCGAAGGAAGTACCATAAATAACAATACTTCTAACTTGAGTGGTGGCGGAATTTTTACTACAGCTAAAACTTTATCGATTGAAGATTATATCTACGAAGAAGGCAAGGCTCCGACCATTATGCCGGAAGTAGGAAGCTATATCACTGATGATAACGGTTCTATTATAGGCAGACACACGGAAATCAACAGAAATACCGCGGCAAATAATGGTGGTGGTATTTATCATAACAGAAATGTTGGCGGTTCCGCTCTTACAATCACTAACGCATCGATTAATGGAAATACCGCAACAAACTACACAGGTGGCGGTGTTTATGCATCAGTTAGAACACTAGCAGTTACAAATTCGGAAATATCTGATAATACCACAGGCACTAATGGTGGAGGTGTTTTCTTCGATATCAATAATAATGATGCCAGAAACGTCATGAAGCTCTCTATTGAAGGCTGCACTTTGGATAGCAATACCTCGGGATATCAAGGTGGTGGAATATATACTTTAGCGAAGGAAGTAGAGATTAGAGCATTTGAAAATGGTAGCGAAGACAATATTCCTACTACAATCTCGAATTGTTTGGCTGCAAATTCCGGTGGCGGTATATACCACAACAGGGATATTGAAGAATCAATACTAACGATCACAGAATCCGTTATTAAGAATTGTATTTCTAATAATTCCTCTTCAAATGATGATGCAGGCGGTGGTGGCATATTCGCAAATGTCAGAACAGTAAACATAACAGATTCTGAAATCAGCGGAAACAGGGCTGTTCATAATGGCGGTGGAATTCTGTCGTCAGGGAATGGTAATGATCACCGCCTGGCAATTGACCATAGCGATATTATGAATAATACCTCCGGTAATAAAGGCGGTGGTGTTTATTCCAGATCTTCAGTTGTGCTTCGTAATGGGACTACAATAACCGGAAACCACTTGACCAACAATACTGTTTATAATGCAGCAGGCGTTTATCTACTTAAAGAACGCACATTGTATCTTGGCACAGAGAATGCAAACAGTGATACGGTTATTGTAAAAGGAAATTTCACAAACTCAGGTGTTGCATCTAACACTCATATCTGGATGAATGACGAAGGAGATAGTAAAAAAGAAGAGAATAATCGAACCAGTGTCTCCGTCTATTGCAGTTTAAGCAATGAAAGCGAGATCCGTATCGCAAACGCAGCAAAAGTCGGAACTAGGTTTGGTGATTCAGCAGTAAGTAAGCCTTACGGTTTTTCTGATG
>CADCPE010000310.1 GCA_902803275.1 uncultured Erysipelotrichaceae bacterium | reverse complement strand
TTTCGGCATCAACAAGAACCGTCCGGATCTGAAAAAAGAGATCGATATCGCCATGAACAGGATGCTTGAAAACAACCGCGACTTCAAGCAGCAGCTTACCGAGAAATTCCACAAATCAAGTGCCGTCAACAGTTTCCTTACAGCAGATGAGACGAAGTGGCTGAATGACCATGGTGTCATTAAGGTCGGCTATCGAGACGACTTCCTTCCATACAGTGACTTTAATACAGAAAACGGTACGCTTGTTGGAGCACTGGCTGATTATCTAGAATATGCCAGGACCTGTGAAAAGAATGCGGACCTCAATTTTGAAACCAGGCCTTTTACGACGACCGAAGAAGCGATAACGGCACTGAAGGCAGGAGAGGTCGACTGCATCTTTCCGATAAACCTGACGGCATACGATGCGGAACAGCTTGGTCTGATCGTCACCGATCCCTTTGTCCCTACCAACATGTATGTGGCTGTAAGGACGGCTGATCACCTGGGCGTTTCTCCCGACACGGAAATGACTGTCGCCGTACTTAAAGGTCATCCCAATCATGAGACTTTCCTGAAGGACCATTTTCCCAACTGGAAGATCCAGTATCATGACAGCAGCGAAGAGAATTTCGAAGCCGTTAGATCAGCAGAAGCGGACTGCACGCTTATAAGCAACTACCGTCTTAACAGGATCAGCGATCTTTGCGTAAAGTATAAACTGTCGACTCTGACTACCGGAGAATCGATGGATCTTTGTTTTTCCATGAACAGAAAGGACGACAGTCTCTATTCGATCCTGAACAAAATAATAAAGCTGTATCCGGATACGGCCGTCAATTCCTCACTTACAGGCCATTCTTTCCTTGACAAGAAGGTCACGTTCGCCGACTTTATCAGAGACAATCTCATTTATGTAACCATGGGCGTGGTCATAATAGCTCTGGTCATCATGGTGCTTTCATTAAGAAGCGCGCATTTTGAAGCGAATGCCAATGCAGGCCGTCAGCTTATCTCGGAGACTGAAAAAGATCCTCTGACAAGCCTGTATAACTGGAACTTCTTTATCGCTTATGTAAACAGGCTCTATCATGAACATCCGGAGAAACATATGGATGCGGTGGTAATAAACATCGACCGTTTCCATTCAATAAACGATCTCTACGGCCGCGATTTCGGAGACGGTGTCTTAAACACGATGGGCAAAGAGATCCGTGACTTCCTTGATGAAAATGAAGGAATCGCCTGCCGTGCCGGTGCCGACCGCTTTGATATCTACAGTCTGCACAGAGAAGACTGGCAGAAAGTGCTTGACCGTTTCCAGAAGGTGATCAACGAGCTTTCTGACCGTGCCAGTATCCGTCTGCGCATGGGTGTCAAGCCATGGCAGGAAGAGATGGAACCTGTGCTGCAGTTTGACAGGGCGCGCATTGCCTGCAACAGCATAAGAGGCGACCACAAAACGCAGATCGTTATCTATGATGAAAAGATGGACCAGAGAGAAAAACGTGAACAGAGACTTCTCAATGATCTGCGCATAGCCCTTGAACAGAAACAGTTCCAGGTATGGTTTCAGCCGAAATACAACATCAAGTCTGAACCTCCGGTGCTGGCGAGTGCTGAAGCCTTGACCCGCTGGGTTCATCCGGAACTAGGTATCATTTCTCCAATCGAGTTTATTCCATTGCTGGAAAGCAGCGGTCAGATCACGATGCTTGACCATTTCGTCTGGGAAGAGGCCGCCAGGAATATTGCACACTGGCGCGATGAATTCGGGGTAAGACTGCCGGTATCGGTCAATCTTTCAAGGATAGATGTCTTCGATCCGAATCTGATCAGCATTCTCAACGGCATCATCGGCAAATACAAACTTGATCACAAGGATTTCAAGCTCGAAGTAACGGAATCGGCATATACGGAAAACGCCGATCATCTGATCAAGGTTATTGAAAAGCTTCGCGAGATCGGCTACGAGATCGAAATGGATGATTTCGGTTCGGGCTATTCCTCTTTGAACATGCTTTCATCGATGCCGATCGACATCCTGAAGATGGATATGGCATTCGTCAAGAACATCGAGCGCAACGAAGAAGATTTCCATCTTGTAGAACTCATCCTCGATATTGCCAGATATCTTGATGTTCCGGTCGTAGCGGAAGGCGTTGAAACGGAAAATCAGCTTAGGCTTCTGA
>CADCPE010000309.1 GCA_902803275.1 uncultured Erysipelotrichaceae bacterium | reverse complement strand
TTTTTTTATTTTTTTTCTGTTACAGCTATTCTGTATAATAAAGGTTGTAAGAGGTATATGACTATGACACAGAAAGAGCTTTTAAAAAGGTATCACGAAAAAAATATCGAGGAAGAGGTTTCCTTCACCAAGGCTTTCCGCTATTTCAAAACAGCCAGAAAGTTCTATGAAGACCTTCAGGACGGCACTGCCAGCGAGATCAACTTCTTTGAGAATACGATGGTCACTTATGAAGAATGTGAACCGCTGAAACGGAAACCGGACTTCGAATCATCTTCCGGAAGCTGTTACTGGTATTCCAAAAAAGGTGTAGTGCGCCGCTCTGATCATTGGGGCTGCGGCATCGTCAACTGTGACTGGGCTCTGCATCAGAAAAACGGCAAGACCCTCTACGGCACCTACTATACCAACGCCATATCTGTAAGAGATCCTAAGTGGGGCTTTGCGAAATGGACTGACTTTCTTTTCAAAGCCAGAGAGATCGAGATCAACGGAAAACCTGTCATCACAACTTTCAATAACACGATCGGCAGAGATCTCTTGAAAATAGATGATAAAGTCTATCAGCGCAAAGTTATCGAAGTATTTGAGGAATATGTCGATGAGCAATAAGATCAGGATCCTGATGAGCTCTGATGTCCACGGCTATATCTATCCCTACAGTTATGCCAACAACAAGCCGGAAAGACAGGGCTTTGGCCTGCTTGGCCATACGATCAAAAGATTAAGGAACGAGAACACGATCGTCATCGACAACGGCGATGTCCTGGAAGGATCGCCTTTTGCCTACTATCATTTCGAAAAAGAAGCTGATAGGGAAAATCCGATCACCCAGATCATGAACGAGATCCACTATGATTTCTTCAATCTGGGCAACCATGATTTCAATCACGGTCAGGATGTTCTGATGGAACATATCAGTAAGCTTGATTCAAAGTGTCTTAGTGCCAACCTGATCTATAAAGGCAAGCCTTTATCAGAACCCTATCATCTCATAAACATAGCCGGTAAGAGCATCGCCCTGTTTGGTGTGGTCACACACTTCATTCCCAATTGGGAAAAACCGGAGAATATCACTGATTTTGAATTTGTTGATGCTTTAGATTGCGCCAAAGATATCTGCAGGCAGATCAAGGAAGAAGGCAAGGCTGATTATGTGATCGGTGTCTATCATGGCGGTTTTGAAAAAGAACCGGACACCGGCGCTGAACTGGGCGGGGGCACAGGGGAAAATCAGGGTTACGAGATGTGCAGACAGATCGATAACCTCGACATCCTGCTTACCGGTCACCAGCATCGTCCGATGAAAGGCGTCCTGTTCAATACAGCCTATATCCAGAACTACCACCAGGGGACCGAATTATCGTTTGTTGAGATCGATACCGAAACAAATGAGATCACCACGGAAATAATGAAGGTAGACGAACAGCCTGATGAAAAGATTCTTGAGATCGCTCAGGACGAGGAAAACAGATGTCAGGAATGGCTTGATACGCCTTTAGGAGTAAGCAGTGTCGATCTTGTGATAAACGACGAGAACGATGCCAGACTTCACAAGTCCCAGGTCGTCACTTTCCTGAACAATGTGAATTTCGCTGTCTCCCATGCCGACATCTCCGGAAGCGCCATCTTCTTGTTTGCCAAAGGTTTTGAAAGCAAGATCACGATGAGAGATCTTGTCGCGACCTATGTCTTCCCTAATACGCTGGTGGTCAAGAAGATCACCGGCAAGATCCTCAGAGAATATCTTGAGAAGACAGCTGAATTCTGGGATGTCAAAGACAATCAGATCATCATCGAACCATCAAGAGATTTCCCGACTCCGCAGCACCATAACTACGATATGCTCGATGGAGTGGAATATGAAATTAAAGTATCCAATCCGGTCGGACACAGGATCACCTATCTGACCCGTCATGGTGTTCCTGTTAAGGATGATGATGAATTCACCCTGTGCATAAACAACTATCGGGCGGCCGGAGGCGGTGATTATGATATGCTGAAGAATGCACCTACCATAATGGAAATCCAAAGAAGTGCAGTGGAACTGATTGCCGAGTACATAATGGAAGAAGGAGATATCGACTTCGATCCTGTGAATAATATAAACGTCGTGATCTGATGATCACGACGTTTTAATAAAAAACAAAGATTTAAGATTGATTATTTCTTGGTGTAATCGTAGAAACCCTTGCCTGCATTGACACCGGTCTCGCCTTTGTCGATCTTCTCTTTCAGAAGCTTGCCGATCCTGTTTTCGGTCGTGCCTTCGATCTGGGCGTTCGGTTTCATCTGGTTGATGTTGTATGCAGTCTCAAGACCTACAATATCCAGAATCGCAAATGGTCCGGCAGGTGCCGAAGTCGCCAGCTTCCAGGTCAGGTCGATCGTCTCCGGATCGGAAACGCCGTTAGCCCATAAGCCCTGTGCTGCTGAAAGGAATGGTACCAGCATGGAATTCAGGATGTAGCCCGGCTGCTCCTTGTGCAGCTGGAGCGGGACCATACCGATCGATGCGGCAAACGCTACGACTTTGTCATAGTATTCCTTGGATGTTCCTTCATGTCCCATGATCTCGGCCGTATTGTTCTTCCAGATCGTATTTGCGAAATGCATGGACAGATACTTTTCCGGTCTGCCGGTGTATTCAGCAAACATAGATGGAAGCAGGGTGGAAGAGTTTGTTACCAGGATCGTCTCTTCATCCAATAGATCTTTGAATTTGGTATAGACATCGATCTTTGCCTGCGGATCTTCCGACATCGATTCGATGACGATATAGGCATCTTCGACTGCCTTCTTCGGATCTAATTCGATATGGACGTTCTCGGCCAGATTCTTCTTTCCGTTTTCCAGCAATGCATCGATGCTTTCAACGGTTGCGCTATTCCAGTCCCTGATCATGCCTCTAGGATAATAGAAAGCACCCATTGGATTGCCTACCAGAGCCTTGGCTTTTGCCAGATCTTCCAGCATCAAGGTAGAATACCTTTCGATCTTCGGTGTAGTACGTTCGATCGAAGATTCTGATCTCAGCCAGAATGTGACATCATAGCCGTGATAGGCGCAGACCAGGCCGATCTGTGTCCCTAAGACACCACCGCCCAGTACGACAACTTTTTTCTGATTCATATTTTTTTACCTCTCATCGTTATTATACACAATATTGTGATTTTATTAACAAATATGCTCTGATAAAGGATTCCATGGATTTTTCAATATGCAGAATTAAAAACAGCCCGGGATCTTATCGATCTCTGAGCTGTCTTTTTGCTGTTCTGGATTATTCTACCATTTGAAGAATTCGTCGACCAGATCCGCATAGTCACCTTCAACGATCAGGTGGTGATTGCCTATTGATCTGGTCAGGAAATATGTGACCGGCTTGTCGAGTTTCAGTCTGATCTGTGTACGGCACAGATTGTACAGGCTGAGATTTTCTAAAAGCGTTCCTGAAGTCACAAAGTGTTCGTTCATCAAACCTGAACACTTGAAGACCGTGATCGGACCTTGAGCAAGCTTGCCTCTGAAGGCTACACCGAGCTGTGATTCAAAATGCGTCATGATCTCAAAGTCTTTAGGCATCGTGATCGGTAAAGTACAATGGGCAAAGACGATCTCGTTTCTATCGGTATCGATCCTGCTAGGGTTGGCCATGAAGACATCCTTGCCGCTGAGCTGACCCAAGACCATCATGGAGATCAATGCCGGCACATCACCTTCACATGAGGCATAGACTCCTTCGGAATTAAGAATTGCCAGAGCCGCACAGCCT
>CADCPE010000308.1 GCA_902803275.1 uncultured Erysipelotrichaceae bacterium | reverse complement strand
TACACTGCTGTTTCCCGGAGGCTTAAAGAAGGCTTTCACTTTAAGCTATGATGACGGTGTAGAGCAGGACAAACGCCTTATTGAGATCTTTGACAGATATAGAGTCAAGGGAACCTTTAATCTGGGTTATGGCGTCCTGGGTCATAAACCGCAGGGGCCATTTAAAGCCGATAAAGTCGAGACTCATGAAGTAAAGGAGCTTTACAGGAATCACGAAGTAGCCGGACACGGTCTTTATCATTCCGATCTCAGCTCTTTAGGGGAACCGTACATGATGTATGAGATCATTGAAGATAAAATGCAGCTGGAAAGACTGGTGGAAAAACCGCTGAAGATGTTTGCCTATCCGTTCGGGCTGTTCAACGATAAAGTAAAAGACGGACTTAAAAAGGCCGGATACAAAGGCGCAAGGACCGTATTATCGACACACGGTTTCGATCTGCCAAAGGATACCCTGGAATGGAATCCGACCTGTCATCACAATGACGAAAGACTGAGCGAACTGCTTCAGCAGTTTGTGAACAGCCACAGTATGAAAGCCCAGCTGTTTTATCTGTGGGGCCATGCCTACGAGTTTGACAGGGATCAGAACTGGAACGTTATTGAAGAAGCCCTGAAATACATCGATGCCAACAGGGAGGGGATCTGGTTTGCGAGCAACGGTCAGATCCTTGACTACCTGCGGGCATATGACATGCTAGAATATAGTGTGGACGGATCGATGATCTATAATCCAAGTGTTCTCGATGTCGAGATCGCAACTTCATTTGAAAACAGGGAGATTCTCAAAAGCGGAACCATAACCAGAATCAAAGAAACATCGCTATGAACTACAACAATCCTTTTATCAAGATGCTGGAAACGATCGCCAATATGCTTATAGCGACCTTTTTCTGGTTTCTGTTTTCCCTGCCGCTGATCACGATCATTCCTTCTAGCGCCGCTCTTTATCACACAATCAATAAAGTGGTATTCGGTCCAAAGAAAGGCAACGGCGTCTTTAAGGATTTCTTTGATTCATATAAGCTCAATCTGATACCGGGCATAAAGCTTTCAATAATCACCATCATCGCTCTGCTGTTTGTGGCTGAAGGACTGTGGACCGGCTATCAGATATATAAGCTCAGCATTCCAGGCATGCTGTACATGATTCTGGGACTGGTCATATCTCCGATCGTCATAACCACGATCATCTATATACCTCCGGTTCTGTCGCGCTTTGCGGCACCGGTGCTTTCGATCATCAGGCTCGCAGTATACTTTGCGATGAAAAAACCGCTCAGAAGCATCCTTTATTTTGTGCTGCTGGTGTTTATGGTGCTGGCCATTGAAGCCTTCCCGCTGGCTGTGGTGATCGTACCGTCACTCTACAGTGATCTTGTGAGGACCTATCTTGAAAAAGACTTTGCCAGATTCATAGAAGAAAACGATCTGGAATCGATCGAAGTAGCAGAGATAGCTGAAGAAGAGGAACAGGAAGAGGAAGAAGAATCATCTGCCGATCTTGAAGAGAAATTCGCAAAAGAAAGGAAGAGAAAATGAGTATCATCAGACTCGATGATGTTTCGATGGTCTATCCCTTTCAGAAAGTTTCCGGTGTTTTCGACAGAAAGAAGCAGCAGGAACTTCTCGCTCAGCAAAAGGCCATGCCTTATACCTCAAATGAAGGCGTCGTCGCTCTTCAGCATTTTTCCGCAACATTCAAACAGGGAGAATTCGTGGCCATCCTTGGGCCATCCGGATCAGGAAAGACCACTTTATTAAGAATAATTGCCGGACTGGAAAGACCGCCACTAGGAACGGTCTATTTTGATGATGTCGATCTAAACGAGATAGACATCGATGAAAGGGACATGGGCATGGTCTTCCAGAACTATTCACTCTATCCCAATCAGACCGTCTATAAGAATATTGCCTTTCCATTGGAAGTAAAACACGTTCCAAGAGAAGATATCGAAAAAGAAGTCGACAAGATCGCCACAATGATGGGGCTTAAGGATAAGCTGGAAAAGCTCCCGGAAGAACTGTCCGGCGGTGAGAAACAAAGAGTAGCTATTGCCAGGGCAATGGTCAAGAACCCCAAAGTACTGCTCCTGGATGAACCGTTCTCCAATCTTGATCCGCTCATGAGAAGACGTCTAAGAAGCATGCTCAGAAAGGC
>CADCPE010000307.1 GCA_902803275.1 uncultured Erysipelotrichaceae bacterium | reverse complement strand
TCTTCTTCCTCGTCTTCATCTTCATCCTCGTCTCCTAAATCCATTTCAGGAGGATTTTCGATATCATAGGAAGAAACCGCAACAGTTCCATCAAGACAGAAAACGTTATTCGAATCATCCATTGTCCAGTCTGTACCACGGCAAGACGCAACCGCAACCGCCGTATGAACCTGATAGTTTACACGCTTATTATCTGTATGATTTACCTGAGAACGGGCAGTTCCGGTTTTCAAATATACATTTACATTATCCTGTTTACCATTAGAAGAAAGTTCTTCCAGAGTGATTCTTGTTACAGGTCCAAGGTACATAACAGAATCCATTACCTTTAGCTTTACTTCAGACTGAAAGCCGGTACTGATTGTTTCTGATTTTTTTACACTGTCACCTTTCTGAAGAGCAACCCACTTTCCGTTACGCTGAACTTCAACCTTTCCGCTTACAAAAGTAACAACAGCTTCTTCAGCAAAAACACTTGTACTAAGGGCAACAAAAAAAGCCGCCAACAATAAAGTTCTGATTTTTCTCATATGTCTTCCTCCGTATTTAGAAAGCTAAAGTAAGTTTTAATGCAGCCGAATAATTACTGAAATCCTTAAAATCGCCAAAGCCAATGTATGCACCAAAATCACAGCCTATCTGTAAATCACTGAACAAATTGTATAAAAGCCCGGCAGAAGCATCTATACCGTGAAATTTATTTTCATCTTTAGACATAGCAAGCAAAGCCTTACCGCCAAAAGAAGCATAAATCTTATCTTTTGCAAAAATCAATGAAAGTCTAGGAACAATTCCTCCCTCAAAAAGAGGATCGCGTGAAACAGAACGACTAGTAACAGTAATAAACTGTTTAAGACCATCAGATTCAAATGAAATAAATTCTCCGCCCATAGAAACAATTGCAGAAGTCCCAAGATAGAAGCTCAAATCTGCTCCGGCATCGAGCATAGGATATTCCATTTTATTAAGACCAAAAGTTCCCTTCAAAGTATACGAACCAACAAGGCCTAAAGGTCCACTCAAAAGAAGAGTTCCATAAAACTTCTGTGTATATTTGTCTGAAAGCGGAATAAAATATTCTCCCTGGATACCGATTGTATTTGTTTCAAAAAGACTCTTATAAGAGATGTCCGCCATCAAAGGAATATAAGCTACACACAATTTGTAAACATTATCATCTTTATCAAAATCATTATCAGCCATAGAAACACTCAGTCTGTTCTGAAGACCTGTATAACCACCATAAAGGCCAAGCTTTACTGACTGTGAATTATATGAAAAATAAAGTCCGTCTGCCTTCTGAGTAAAAACTGAACCGGAAAAATCTGCCATTGTAAAGCGTCCTAAATCCAGCGCGACAGAACCGTTTTCTGTAGTCCACTTTCCGGAAAATTTTAAAAGATCGCAGTCTGCAATAATTTTGAAAGTTGAATCATTTGTCTTAAAATTATTATTTAATGAATATTTAACAACTCCCTCTGCAACAAACTTAAGAGTTCCGTCTTCGTTAAAAGGAGCATTTAAATAAAGATGAAGGCCGTTTGACTGAGATAAAGAAAGCGCAGAAAAATCATTATTTTCACTGAGGCCTGTGTTATTATCAACTACACCACCCCACGCTAATGCGAAAACAGAGGAAAGAAGGCAGGCTAGTACTCCGCAAAGAATCAGTTTTTTCATTACTCTACCTCCATTGAAACGGACCGCATATCAAAACCGCTGTATTTATTTACACAGGAAGTAAAAATACTCAAAGCCTTTGCGCCAGAAACAAGCCAGGCTGGATCAGCGTCAGAACTAATGATTCCATCAGACTGAAACTGTCTGAAAGCATAACGTGGAGAACCTTTTGTAAGACGATACATAAGACCACCTTTTACATCCCAAAGCTTTGAATAGATATATGCAATATCAACAAGAGGAATCGGTGTATCTGCTTCTTCACCGTCTGGAATTATATCATTATCAACTAGCACTTTAACTGCATTTTCATAAGAATCATTTTCGTCAAGCAGATTCATCTGCACTGCTGCCAGATAACTCACCTGTCCGAAAGAGACTTTATCTGATTCCAGTAAATCTGTTATTACATCCGCAGACTGAGTAAAAGCAAGTCCTCCTGCGAGTAGAATAACGATTAACATAAACATCTTTCTCATAGAAATATTTTACAGCACATTTTGACAGTTGTCTAGGTTTAGCGTTATAATAGAAACAAATGATTACCTTAAAAGAAATTGCTGAAAAATGCTCCGTTTCAATCACCACCGTCTCAAATATTCTGAATGGAAAATCAAATGTTTCCGAAGAAACAAAAGTGCGTGTTTTACAGGTAATCAAAGAAACCGGTTACCGTCCTAATTATATGGCCCGCGGACTTCGTGCCTCTAAAACAAACTCT
>CADCPE010000306.1 GCA_902803275.1 uncultured Erysipelotrichaceae bacterium | reverse complement strand
CAAAGAATTGACAGCGCTTAGGAACAGTAAGTGCATCCATATCTTTGTTCGTAAGGTTGATAATGAGGATGGAATCCAGCTTCCGTTTACATATATTGGTGTTGGAAAGATGGAGTATATAGAAGGCTCCAAGAAAGCAAACGGAGCGCATCTTTTCCGGATCCCGATGGAGAAGACTGCACCGGAGGATATTTATTTTGATTTTAAATTGCCGGACTCGGTGTATGAGTGAACATAGGGTATTACAAGCACCGTTATTGAAGTAGTCAAAAAATATGGGAGCCTTCAATTATTGAAACAGCTGTAAAAGGAGAAAAAGTGATGAGAGGAGTAACGAGATTCTGTGTGTATAGTTTTATGCTCTGTGTATTGGTCTCTTTTCAAGCGATGAGATTACAGGCAGCATCTCTTACCGTTGGAGACAGTGTTTATTTAGGCTGTTATGAACAGAATGACAAAAGCGAGAGCAGAGAAGCAATAGAATGGATCGTGTTAGAGGTTCAGGATGAAAAGGCGTTGCTCATTAGTAAACTTGGTTTGGAATACATGAAGTTTGATGAGGACGCAGACTCGAGTTGGGTTTCAAGTACCTTGAGAAGTTGGTTGAATCAGGAGTTTTATGATAGCGCTTTTTCAGATGAAGAAAAGGAGGCAATTCTGTTAACAGTAGTTCCAAATGATCCTTCTCAGGGAAATGAAAGTTGGAATCCGCCAGTACAATCAAAAACGGAAGATAAGTTTTTTCTGCTCAGCTATCAAGAAATTATGAAATACTATGAGACGGAAAAAGTTAGAAAAGCAAAAGATACAGTGTATGCATCTTCGAAAGGAAATGCGATTCGTCAGGTTTCGAATGTTGCTATTAAGGATGTAGGATGGTGGACAAGGTCGCCGGGAGAAGACGGAAAGATCTGCTTTATAGAAACGGATGGGAAGGCAAAGTCTAAAAAAGCTACGGAAAGATCAACTGTACGGCCGGTATTTTGGCTGGATCTTTCTGCTGATAGCAGCAATTTCAGCTATTCCATATATCATCATGCACTTAGTTTAATGGAGAAGAAGAAATATAAGGAAGCGGCGGATACCTTTGAAACTCTTGAAGATTACGAGGATAGTAATGCTAATTGCCGGGAATGCAGGTATCTTCAGGCAGAAAAAGCTTCAGAGGCAAAGGAATATGAAACTGCAATCGAACTTTATACAAATCTGAATGGATATAAAGATAGCGACACATTGGGGCGAGCGATGCGCTATGAGTATGCTGTTTATATGCAGGATAATAGTAATTATGAAAAAGCGTCACAGTTGTTTGGAGAAGCTGGACAATATGAAGATAGTATGGAAAGGATGCGAAATTGCTTTGATGAGATAGGGGTTCCCATATACTTTATTTCAGCAGAGGCTGTGAACGCTGGTTTGGATAACGGATATTCGAAAGCAAATCCGATAAAAGGTGATGATCGACATTTTGGATGGCGCTTGGGGCGTTTCTTTATGAGCGGATTTACAAGAGTGATAGATGGGAGCGGAGGAGAACCTGTATTTGTTAAGACTCTTGGGGATTCCATAACGCTGTGGTTCGATCTTGAGCAAGACATTTATCGATTAAATGATAATAAAAATCTTTCTGTCAGTAGAGATGGAAATGGATATGATGAATACTTTGGCGTAAAGAAATCGAATTTCGGACGGGGAACGCTCATCATTCGGCATACAGACTATCAGAATGCAAAAAGTAACCCGCTGATTTACACAGATTATCTGCTTGCCAAGGGAACCTCCGGGGCGGATACAAAGGTGGTCATAAACGAAGAAGGAGATTATGAAGTTGCGTTGGATTATCAATTACAGGATGACGATATTTTCCATATTAACATGAAATATGGAAACTATAAAATCTTGTTCCGGTTTTCTGTCCGAAATGGAAACTGTATGGTTTATCCGTTTGATATAGAAACCAGAGCAGAATTGCAGAACACATCAATCACGGAGAATGGATTTTATCTCGATCTTGCAAGGTCAAGATAGCATAGAGCAGACCACAAAAGGAGCAAAGCTAAACATTGAAGATTACCTTAATGAAGAGACTCTGGAAGGTCATTATCAGGTGTTTTTTCTGAATCAGATTTCCGGGATAATGACCGGCCTGGGTATTTTGTTTACGTTTATTGGCCTTTCTATCGGATTGAACTCTTTTGACTTGAGTGGAAATGCTGCAGAGATTGAAGAAAAAATCGGACCGCTTATGGATGGTATTAAAGTAGCATTTCACACCTCCATTTGCGGGCTGGTTTATTCTTTGATTTTTAACATTTATTATAAAAAGGTGAACAGTGTATTTGAGGAAAGCCTTGGGGAATTCCTGGATACGTTTGATCGTTATGTAATAAAAAAGACAGATAATGCATCATCTAACACTCTTATGAAGTATCAGGAGATGATGTGCAATTCTCTGGATGAGCAAATTGCAACTCAGAAAGTTTTAAATGCCGGGGTTGAAAGACAGGCGAAAGCAGAGGAGCGATTGAATGAAATTATTCTGTCAGACATGCCGGTGATGATGTCTGAAAGTGTAGGAGAGATTATCGGGCCTCAGATAGATAGACTGAGTACGGTTGTAGAAAATTTCGCAGCTAATACCAGAAAAGACCAGAGTGAAGAGTTAGGAAGAATTGTTGATGAATTTATAAACCAGATGAATACTTCTTTGGGTGATAGTTTTTCATCATTAGCGGCTACTATTGAGGAAACAAATCAGTGGCAGAAAAAGACAATGCAAGAGATGGAAGTTATATTATCACAAATAAATGACTTGGCATATGATCTGGGCACAATTAATTCGGAATTGCAAAATTCTGTTGTACAGTTGTCAGCGCACGAAAATAATATGAAAGAGATGCAGGAGCAGATGCATACGAATATGGATCTGATGACCGGAAGAATAGACTTGAATACGGAAAGCATCGGTAAACAGAATGATCTGTTGAATACTGTTATAAGTGGACAGCACCAGACGGAAAAGGATATGTTGTCATTTCTTCATAGCATAGAGAACTATATGAAGACCCTGGAGACACTTCAGAGTGATAATAAAGATAAAATTGTACAGGAATTCCAGACTTTGTCCGAATTGGCACATTCTATTTGTAGTCATCTGTATGAAAGCACAGATAAGCAGGCTAAAGAATTAAACACTATTATAGAACAGTTTAAGAGTGAAGATAGAAGAGTATTTGAATATGAGATAGATTTTTGATAATGCATATCTTGGAGAAGCTTTTTCTAGGTAGGGTTGATTGCGACGTAATCTACCCATGCTTTTTGTAATTATTGGAATAGAAAACAGAAAGCTACGGATCTGACAAATAAACACCATGCGGACGATTTAATAATCGTGTCAGAGAGATCATTATTCATGATGAAAAGTTCCTCTGATGATGAATTAAACAACAGTTTGGTTACCGAGCGGGAAGGGAAGAACAATGGCTCAATATCATTCTCCGTGAGGCGAATATCAACTGAATATTGACATCCGCTATTACAGTACGCAGGACATTGAAGGTTTTTCCCAGATGATGAAGAACCCTTCCTACTGCTATAAGTTTTACTGGCTGGAAGCAATCGTTCATCTGATTTCTGAAAATGTGAAGGAGACGACCTTCGAAGAGATCATAGATGAAATGATCGCGAATGCATGGTACTCCGTTCGGGAATTTCATATTCATCTGAGCGGTCTTCAGAGCAACGGAAATGTCGGTGACGGACTGGAGAGGGCAATTCTGCTTTTGAGCAGGATCAGTGATCTTCCGGCAAATGCTTCAATATTATGAGGGGTTCCGTGAATTTGTGAAAGGACTTTCGGATAATGGAGCAGTGGAAGACCGAGGATGTCCGGCCGGGACGGGGAGATGAAAGATGGCTGAATATGAT
>CADCPE010000305.1 GCA_902803275.1 uncultured Erysipelotrichaceae bacterium | reverse complement strand
CTTTTCAATTACAGATCCCTGGCTTTTTACTTAATGTCAGTTCATTATCCGATGATGCCTATGCCTTTTTCTTATAACCGCAGTCGCAGTACGGACCGCCCGAAGCCAGCGTATGTTCCCTGGTAAAATCACTGACTCCTCCGGCATCGCTCATCGCATAATCCAGATGGCACATGGCAGGAATGTATTCCTGCAGTTTCAGTTGCTTCATCAGAGTGCAGATACCGCATTTATGAAAACGGGCTTCATAGCCGGAATCATCTTCATAGGGAAGGTACTCCATATTCCATGAATACGGATTGCGATCAGCCGCATTGAACGCTGCCGTTTTCTTCATGCCTTCGATGTCTCTTTCAGAGAATTTCATCTTTCCCATCATCCTGCAGAACCACTTCATCGGCTTTATCATCATCGCCTTTTCGTAGTACTCTGTTGCCTGCTCAACTGACGGTTTTTCTTTCAGATTCAAAATGAACGAACAGAGCATTGTACAGCTGATGATGTTCATTTTGAATCTGTCGCCTTTTTCAAATTCGGGCAGGTCATTGATGATCCTTTGATAGTCTTTCCTTGCGTTGGCCGTGATCCTATACGCATCATCTTTGCGGCAGTGCATAACACTTGTCAGTCTTTCTTCAAACGACTTTTTAAACAATGACCACATCCCCCAGGGCATTCCCCTATATCTCATCTCGATCACCTCTGAATTCTATTTTTACGATCTTCATTCTTACCACTTTGTCGCACAGCAGCAGCATCAGTTTATGAAACAGGGAGACATCATGATAGATATCGCGGTAACCGCGCATGTAGCTTCTTTCACTGACGCTTTTAAAATGATCATTCCAGCTTTCGACTTCTGCCTTATCTTTCAGGGAAAAATATGCCGATACATCATCGATCCCGGCTTCCTTCAGCCAGGTCTTGCGCATCATTTTTGCGCCAAGCTCATTGCAGGAGTCAAAGACCAGGACGCCCGAAGGAAAACGCTCATTCATGGTATTGACAAGTTTAATGACATCTTCCTTTCTAAGATAATACAGGACGCCTGCCGCAAAGAAGATGGCGCCCTTGCTTGCATCGATCTTGTCCATCCAGCGATGATCATTGAGATCGCTGGCTATATTCATCTCACGTTCCCTTGAGCCAAACAGCTCGTTTCTGATCCTGATCACATCCTCAAGATCGATATTGTAGCCGCGGCATAGACCGTTATCGGCCTTGGAAAACGAATCGTCCAGTCCGCAGCCCAGATTGACGACCGCCGCTTCCGGATGAGCTTTCAGGTATTCCCTGACTTCCCACAAGAGATCATAGTGGCGCTGTGCCACTTCCAGAGCTCCGAAAAGACCGGCCGGCGATTCCATGATCTTTTTCTTGGAAGCGAAATCATAGTCCAGCATCTCACAGATCCTTTCTGCTTCCTTGTCTGTAAACAGCTCAGGATAATGATCGGCGCAGACTTTCCTTCCATACAAAGGGATGATGAGCGTTTCCTGAACGGTATTCTTCTCAATGTGGTATTTTTTCATCTTGTCTATCTTCTTTCTATGACATCATGGCAGCAGTCCTTGTCACTGAGATCTGAATATCTCCTGAATCTCACCTTTCTTTCAAGCTGACTGTAGGCAGAAATATCGGTATTGCAGAAGATCCTGCATAATGATCTGATCCCGTAATACTCAAACATCTCCACGTACATGCACCGACTGATGCGATACTCGATCTTTCCATCTTCCACTTCAAACAGATCGTAAGTTATGCTTTTATCCTTTACTCTTTTTTCATGATCATCAATATTCCATTTTTCTACTATCCTGTAAGTTCCTGGCAATGCCGCGATGATCTTTTCCAGGATTGCAACAGCTTTCTTTCTTTTTCTGAAGACCGTATCTGAAAACTCCATGATCTTCTGATCGCTCAAGCCCTTCTCTTTAAGCTCCAGGCACATTGCGATTACCGCATAGATCAGCACAACATTCATGCTCAGATAGATATTGTGAGCCTTGAATGCGGGTGAAACATACATGTTCTTCAGCCTCGTTTCATATCTTTTCATTAGACCATCGATGTCGGAATAATTGAACTCTTCAAGAGCTTTGCGATATAGCCCTGCGTACCTTCTGACAGACTTATCCATCTTTTCTTTCCTTTTTCGGAAGATATCCGTTCTGGGCATTCTGCTTTGTATCGTCGTCTTCCATGTAGCCGTCATATGGCGCCTCCATATCCGTATAGCGGCGCAGAAAAGGCGTACATTTCCTGTCGCGGTGCGCAAACACAAAATCAAGATCATCACTGTACCCGGTATGACCGGTAATGACCTTTATAGGTCCTTTCCGTCCTCTGATTTCTTTTTCCAGCTTTTCAAGTGATCTCAGGGACAGGGCGTTGTCTTCCGCCAGTGTAGAAATAAAACTGTAGCCTCCGTCCTTGCCAAACCAGATCGTATCACCTGTAAACAGATATTCATCATCGATCAGATAGGCCATATGTCCCCAGGTATGGCCCGGACAAAGCAGACATTCGATCTTTATGCCGTCTATGTAGAAAACATCTTTATCATTAAGCAGAACTTTCTCGTTGGCGATCTTGACCAGAGGAAGCCTGTACATCTTGTGCATGACCCTTCTTCTTGTCTGTCCTGTCAGATATCTGTTTTCGATCTCCCCGATATAGATCTTCGCATCCCTGAAAAGTCCTTCGCTGTCTTCTTCCAAAGCTCCGACATGATCGGTATCCTGATGAGTTATGAGGATATGTTTTATTGTGGAGTGATCGATGCTGAGCCATTCCATCTTTTCCTTAAGCCGGTCGTAGTTGTATCCCGCATCGATCATGATCGTAGTATCGTTTTCGGTATAGAAAAAGATATTGGCTACCCATTCTCTTACACAGCTGACTTTATCATCGATCCTTCCGGTATTGAGCGGTTTGAAGATGGCTTTCCCTCTGAAAAGAAGGCTCATCCCCATCTTCTGATGCTGTGAATCTTTCTTTGCCATAAATGTCCCTCTATCTGAATAATGTGCATATAAATGCCATTGCCATGGAAACAAACGGAAACAGGATCAGCCTTGCGATCTGTTCCTTACGGTTGAAACCGAAACTGTCATAGCCTTTGCAGCCTTCTGTTTCCGGATAGTAATGCTGAAAGAAATGAGATCTGCTCAAGAGATACCAGTCAAGACAGATGAT
>CADCPE010000304.1 GCA_902803275.1 uncultured Erysipelotrichaceae bacterium | reverse complement strand
GGAATGTATAAGATGGATGATTTCCTCGATCACCTTGAAAAAGCCATCAGCAGCTATGACAGGATGCTGGAAACATATGAATTAAAACTGCCGAAGACAGGTATCGAATAAACGCATCAAACAAATACACGAGATCATCAAAGGTCTCGTGTATTTTTGATATGTTCAATATAGAATAATAACTCTACAGTTCTTCGCCATTGCTTTCAATGACTTTCTTATACCAGTAGAAGGAATCTTTTCTTTCCCTGTGGAAGTCACCGTTGCCATCATTGTCTCTGTCGACATAGATGAAGCCATAGCGTTTTTTCATTTCGCCGGTTGAAGCCGATACCAGGTCAACACAGCCCCACATCGTATAACCCATCAGATCAACACCATCTTCGACTGCTTCTTTCATGGTTTCAATGTGTTTTTTCAGATATTCGATCCTGTAGTCATCGTGGAATTTCCCATCTGCACTTCTTTCATCATTGGCGCCTAAACCGTTTTCTACGACCATGAGCGGGATCTCATATCTTCCATATACTCTGTTAAGGTAGGTCCTTAAGCCATCGGGATCGATCTGCCAGCCCCAGTCGCTTGCCTGAAGATACGGGTTCTTCAAACCTGACAGCATATTGCCTCCAGCTTTTTCGTTGACTTCAGGATCTGTTGACACACATGATGAAGCGTAATATGAGAAGGAATAGAAATCTACCGTTCCCTCCGCAAGGATCTTCTCATCACCCTCCTGCATGGCCACATCAATATCATTGTCTTTGAAGTATCTTTTTGCGTAGTAAGGATAGTGACCCCTGACCTGGACATCACCACAGAAATAGTTGGCCATATTGAAGGAATTGTCGGCTTCCAGAATGTCTTTTGGATTGCAGGTATACGGATATGACAAAGAACCGGCGATCATGTTTCCGATCTTGAATTCCGGATTGATCTCGTGGCCGATCTTTACGGCTTTGGCACTGGCTACAAACTGATTGTGCAAGGCCGTAAAACGATCATCTCTTTCCTGCTTTGTTTCATTAAACATGAACATCGGATCGTGATCTTTGCCCTGCATGCCAAGTGACATGATTCTGCCCAAAGGCTGGGCACCGATATTTATCTCATTGAAAGTGAGCCAGTATTTTACTTCATCCTTGTATTCTTCAAAACAGGTCCTTGCATATCTGACGAAATAATCAATAACATCTCTGCCGGTCCACCCGTTGTATTTTTCGGATAAGCCCCAAGGAAGTTCGTAGTGGGACAGGGTTACCAGCGGTTCAATGTTGTTTTTCTTGCATCTAAGGAATACCTTGTGATAAAACTCCAGTCCTTTTTCGTTTGGCTTTTCTTCCATACCGGTCGGATAGATCCTTGACCAGTTGATCGACATCCTGAAGCATCTGAAACCCATTTCGCCCATCAGGTCGATATCTTCCTCATAATGGTGATAGAAGTCTACAGCCTGATGAGAAGGATAGTACACATTGGGATCGATCTCCTTATCCCACAGTCTCGGAGTACTTACTGTTCCCCCTCTGATATGATCAGGAACTGAAGCTCCTTTGCCATCCAGGTCCCAGGCACCTTCATACTGATTGGCGGCTGTTGCGCCTCCCCACAAAAAATCTTTTCTAAATGGCATATTTTCTCCTTCGCTTGTTTTTATAAAGGCAATTCATATCTTTAATGATCATTCAGCTCACGCTTTTTCTATCTATATGAAATCAAATCCTTTAAAAGGAGGGATACCGTCATATTCATGGATAAGCTCCTTCTTTCTTAAGGCCTTCAGTGTTTCTCTTGCCAGTTCTTCCTGTTCCAGTTCCCCCGGATAGACATGGATATCCGCGATCCAGGAACAGTATTCCTTTAATCTTTTGATGATGTCTTCATAGCGCATCAGACCGCCGGTCAGGATGATCCCATCGACTTTTCCTTTTAAAGAAACAGCCATTGAACCGATCTGTTTGGCTATCTGATAGATCATCGTCTTATATACCAGGAGCGCTTTGGGATCTTCCTTTAAAACCAGCTGATAGACTTTTTCAAAATTGCTGGTACCAAAATAGGAGACAAAACCTCCCGATCTTGAACACATGTCTCTTACGACTTTCGTTCCGTTTACATCGATATAGTCCAGAAGTTTCAATACCGGAACAGAACCGATCCTGGTCGGTGTGAAGGCTCCGTCACCGCCGCTGCCGACATTGCCATCGATCATTCTGCCATTATGATGAGCATTCACCGTGATACCGCCATCAATATGACAAACGATGAGGTTGCATCTGTCGTATTGAAGCTGATGTTCCTTACAGAATCTTTTGGCTACCGCTTTCTGATTCAATACATGAGACTGTGCATTCCTGTATACGCCTTTGATACCGGTCAGTCTTGCCTCGTCAATCAGTTCATCGACATTGGTAGGATTGAGAGTGTAGGCTTTCCTATTGTTTTCTTTAGCCAGTTCATGTGCCAGC
>CADCPE010000303.1 GCA_902803275.1 uncultured Erysipelotrichaceae bacterium | reverse complement strand
GCTGCCGCAAAATATCCCAAAGAATAGCTTCCAAGGAAGCTGTTTTTTTATGCCGGGGGATCTTGATCTGTAAAAGCAGACAAGGCATCAGGCGATCGCTTTATATATAAAACAGCAGGATCGAAAACTCATTTCAAACTTGTCTGTTATCATATATTCAACAGACGATGCAGGTTTAATATAAAATATTATTAATAGATGGATCAGGTTGTTGTAAGTATCCTTTAACAATTTGATAGAGATCATGTAAAGCGATTCATCAAAAACAATACTTAATGCCTATATTTCGGAAGGAAAAAACGGGAATGATCAGGATGAACGCGAAACTGCAAAGTTCATAAAACGACATTTCCATATCATCCTTCGTATAAATAGCAGAAAAAGCATGTGCGCTGTTTCTTGACAGAAAGGAAAAAAGAGTATGCAGAGAATTGATGATGATTTACTGGAAAACATTAACGGTGGTATTTTCAAGATCTTCAGCAACGAAAAGACATTGGTCCATACAGCCGATAAAGGCTTAAATAGCCATTACGGGATCATTGACTATGACATGGCCATGGAGACTATCAAAAACATGCAATTGCAGAATATTCCTGAAGACGAGATAATTGCCGCACTGATAGCCAAGGGCTATTTGGCACAGTGAATTATTCAAAAGAAAGAACGAAGGATACAATGCCACAGGCACAGAGGTTACCAGGCCAGACAGATTCTCAAGACGAGATCATCAGATCAGATATAAGCACATGAATCATTGATATCGGATAAAATACTGAAGGACGTTTTCAGGATCACATAACGAAGAAAAATAAGGAGAAAAAAATGGACAATAACGAAGAAAATATCTTAATTCCAGAAGAACTGGCAAAAGTTACAGGTGGAGCACTTCCAAAAGGTGTTGATGCCAGAGTCTTTTCCCGCGATGGTGGAGACGTAAAGATGTACGAGACGACTTATGACGGTTTCGGCTATTTCTGGACGGTTCCTAACGGATCAGTAATGCAGGTTGACGGCACGCTTATCCAGTATAAAGATGACGGACCAAAAAAGTGTTCACCTTTCTATTGGGCCAAATACAATCGCAAATGGCTCAAGATCAAGGACTGTGAAGTCACGATTCAGTGGATGTAGATCGATCTTCATCCGTAAAGATGTGCTGATCAAAACATAAAAGAAGCGAGGACAGAAAAATGTCAGAAAAGAAGACAGATGAATATGTTGAGAAGGTAGAAGATCAAGACCTGGAAAAAGTAGCTGCCGGGATCAACAACATAGAACAGCTCAAGGCCTATATCCGTGAACAGAAACTTGCCGGAATGGATTTGAACCAGATATACCGGGTAGTTCTGTGCATGCCGGCAAATCTTGATTATCTCGATGTAACATATGATGAAAACGGCAGACCGGTTTCTGCGGAAGGTGTCGAGGAACTGATGAATTTCACAAAAGAATACTATGACTCTGTGATCCTTCCTAAACCGGAAACAGTTCCTGAGATAAAATAGCTGCCTCTTGCCCCGCCAATAAAGCAATGGGCTTTCTCGGTGGTGATTGTCAAGCGCATGGCCCGGAACCATGAGAGCACAGGTTCAGATCCAGCTGATATGCCATATATGAAAAATCCTGCATGTGCAGGATTTTCCTTTGTGTTTTGTTGGCTTTTATTATTCTGCTGTCGGGGCCGGAATGATGATGCGCTTTTCGCCGATCGAACCTAATGGGCAGACATCTGCACAGCTCCAGCAAAGGATACAGCAGTCTCCGTCTATCTCTGCGCCGTCAGGACCGATAGTGATAGCACCGGATGGACATGCGTTCTCACATTCGCCACAGCCACTGCACAGATTGATGACGCCGAATTTTGTAATGATGGTATTTCCATCCTTATCTGTTTCGGTAAAAGTCGTGAAACCTCCAGTTACCTTTTCAAGAGACTCACTATTAAGCTCTTTTTTATCCATTATCGTCTTCCTCCTCGATATTTCATACGTCTATTATAGTTTATCGGGCAATAATTCATAAAATCAGCAATAGGCGATATGTCCAAAGCGGTTGGAAAGTTGGAGGAGCCCTCGTATCTGCCTGATCCGTTATTAGTATCGTATTTAATATTGTCAAAGAAAAGGAGCAAAACAACGGCAGAAAACAAGAATGTTGAAAATGCAAAGATCTAAGATATCGACCTTGATAAAGTAGCAGGCGGAATTACCGATGAGGAATTTGATGCCAAAGTAGAGGAAATTGCAGAAACCGCGAAGGACGCTTATAAGACTCTGCAGAATATCGGCAATACACTTCAGGAGATCTACAAAGCAGCCGAGACAAATACCTGCCCGATCTGCAAGCAGAATATTATTCCTGGGGCTGAAAAATGCCAGCCTTCGGATTATACCAAGCCCTCAAGATCGTTCACTACAGCAAAAAATAAGCAGATAAAAAGATATACAAGAAAAAGAGGATATTACCAACATGACCGGCATAAATCGCCGGCCATGTTTATATCAGGACATGTCATGTTCATCTGTCAGATACACATCGCATGATGATATCTAGTATAATAATTAAGCAATGAAAAAGATGCTTTCATTTTTTAAAGGAAATATCAAGGAAACAATCCTGGCTCCGTTTTTCAAATTGCTGGAAGCATTAATGGATCTTTTTGTACCGCTTGTTGTGGC
>CADCPE010000302.1 GCA_902803275.1 uncultured Erysipelotrichaceae bacterium | reverse complement strand
TTATCTTATCATCATCTGTCTTTCATTCCGGTTTAATACACAGAGCGTCTGACATACCAGTATTGTGGATTTGGACTCTTCAGTGCGGCTTTTCCAACCTTTTTATTAGCCACAACATAGATATAGTAGTTTTTATTATTCTTGAATTTCTTCCCTTTAAAATTTTTGAGTTTGACGCTGTTTTTCTTAACAGTCGCCATTTTCTTGTATTTACCCTTTGCTTTGGTATGTACATATACAGTGTAGGAATCAGCACCCTTCACTTTCGTCCACTTCACACTCAGTGTTCCGTTTCCATTTACTTTCGTATACTTTTTCCCTTTTAGCTGCGGCTGCGGAACGAAATAACTCCTGTCAGACCAGGGTCCGTAGACAGCTGTATTGCTGTTGTACGCCTTGGAAAAGCCGCGAACCTGGAACGTATAAATACTTTTTGCTTTGATTTTACTCGATAAGACACTTGGTGATGACGACGCATAATTCATGACGCCATAGTCAACGGTTGATCCTGCTGCATCTCTTAATACCCACTGCCAGCCGCTTATATCCTGCGTATTCCAGGCATATTCAACACTTGTCATATAATTACTATAATAATCTACCTTCAGTCCGGCCGGCTTTGCCGGAAGCGTCTGTGCATAAACACGTCCAACATAAGAATCCTTATATGAATTATAAGAACCGTCATAGTCACATGTGATTTCTACATAATATTCTTCCCCCGCACGCAGACCGGTCAGCGTAATTGATCGCTGTGTGGCAGGTAGATCCCGCTGGATCGTAATATGATCGCGGTCCGTTCCGGCATACAGATGATATTTTGTTGTTCTGGAATAGGTCATGCCTTCATTCGGATCATCCCAGCTGATTGATACCGCTTTATTCTTAACGCCATTCTGACGCACAGCTGCGCTTGCCGTTAAAGCAGTTCCGAATAGAAGCAGCGCAAAAACACCCAACACCAATAAGAGTTTACCTTTTCTCCGACTAACGCTTTCTCTTTCTTTCATATTATCGTTCCTCCTCTGTTCATTTTTTTACTATCGTTAAACGTCCTGAAGTATTGTTTGGCATAATACTTTTATAGTTGCCATAAACAGCCTGAACCTTGAAATCATATTTTTTCTTTGTTTTGATTTTTCTGCCCATTACTTTAGAAACCGTATAGGAACTCTTGCTTTTCTTTACCGTTGCAATCCTCTCATAGTTTTTAGATTTCCCTGTCTTCCCGTAAATAATATACCCGGTTGCACCCGAAACCTTCTTCCATCTGATCTTTATCTTGTATTTGGAAGCAGTGGAAGCATTTTTCGTTTTCAACAGTCTTGGCTGCGGCACTACAACTTTTGAAAACCATTCACCATAAAACTTCTCTTCATTGATTACTGTAAACCCACGAACTGAAAGCAGATATACCTGTTCCAGCGAAGCATTGGGGGCATCTATAAGTATTTCATTTGTTGTTCCCTGATAGAGCACCCTTTTTCCATCTCGAGAAAGAAGGCGCCACTCTATTCCGTTTAATGTATTTGGATAAGGATTCTTCTGTAATGAAAATTTAGCACCTTTTGTTAATTTCTTGTCTGTCCCCCAGTCTACTGCTTCAAATCCTGTGATTTTTCCCGGTACCGCAGAACATGGCTGATACAGTCCTGACCAGTCTATTATTTCTCCAGCAGATGAATAAGCTTCTACTGAACAAAAATAACACGTGTCTTTAGGACAGGCTAGATTATATGAATTCGTATTGACTCGTATTGTCTTTGCACCTGTCTTTTCTTTACCATATTTATAATTCCAATAGGTAAACTCATAGTACGCAGCATCGGGTACTGCATTCCAGCTGACTGTAGCTGTTGATGTTGTAGCTGCCGTCTGTTTCTGATTGATCGATGCACTTGCCGTAAGGGTAGTTCCGACTAACAGAAGTGTTAACACACCCACTGCAAGCAATAGTTTCTGTGAAATCTTTCTGATGCATCCTTTCACTTCCATAATCGTTTCTCCTCTGAATTATTAAATACAAAGTCTATCGGCTGATCAGCTTTTCTGTTATAAATTTCAGGCCTTAGCCACCTTGACTGTCACTGTATCCTTCGCTTCAAAGCTGAAGAAAACATAAACCTCCTGGCCTTTTTTCAGTTTTAGTTTTGCGGTTCTGGATTTGCGCGGCCATTCAATTTTAGGATGTGAATTACTTTTTAAATCCTTTGTCGCGATCCACACTGCATAAGAACTGCCGCCCATTGTTTTTACTTTATTTCTGACCAACTCTGATTTTTTTCCGCTCTTAGCTGTCTGAAAACTAATATATCCTTTTTGATCTCCTTTTTTCTTTACAAGATCTGAAAACGTAAATTTATAGGTTCCTTTTTTCTCTGCTTTAAACTTCAGATAACCCATTCCCTTCGCAGGCATTTTAACAATGGACTCACCGATTGTGATTTCCTTTGCTTTTTTCTTTGCCGTCGAGGTCTTTGGCGTGAATTTCTGCTTCTTCAAAGTGATCGTTTTCACGGTTGTTTCTTCGGTTGCTGCTTCTTCAGCAAATACTGGAGCTGCAAGAATTCCGGTCAGCAGAACTGCTACAAGCAGAATACGAAACATGTGCCGCATGATCTTTCCCATCTTTAATCCCTTCCTTCTTTCAATCTGATTTCTGGTTTTTACGATATTGATTCAGATAATTGCTTTGTTAAAGAGCTCTGTCAATCCTCAGTTTTACGCGGTCTCCCTTATTAAAACTGAAATACAGATACACTGTCTGATTCCTGACAAGCGCTGTCTTTCCGATCCGCTTCGTCAGCCGCCAG
>CADCPE010000301.1 GCA_902803275.1 uncultured Erysipelotrichaceae bacterium | reverse complement strand
TATATCATCGGACCGGAAGGCGGTTTTGATGACAGGGAATATGAAAAGATACGGGAAATGGGTTATGAACCGATAAGCCTCGGCAAAAGGATCCTGAGAGCTGAGACGGCGGCCATATATATGACCAGTATAATCGTAGGTAAATGCCAATGAAGACGTACGCGATGATGATTTTAGGCTGCAAAGTCAATGACTATGAAGCTACCTATGTAAGAGAAAACATGAACAGGCACTTCAAGGAAGTGGATTTCAAGGAAAAGGCGGATATCTATCTGATCTTTACCTGCTGCGTCACCAATACGGCCGAAGCCAAGACCAGAAAGTTTATTCATGCGGCAAGAAGGAACAACCCAGATGGCTATGTAGCAGCTATCGGCTGTCTAAGCCAGATCAAATCCGATTCTGAGGTTTTTGAAGATGTCGATCTCATAATCGGTTCCGATCATAAGGACAGGATCGTCGATCTGATAGTTGAACAGGTAAAAGACAATCTGGTATCGGAAAAGATAAGCGAGGATTTTGAAGACCTGTATATTGAGGCATATCCGACGAAATCACGTTCATTCCTGAAGATCGAAGACGGCTGCAACCAGTTCTGTTCATACTGCATAATCCCTTATTCAAGAGGAAGACAAAGAAGCGGTGACCATAAAAGGATCCTTGAAGAGGCAAAGATCCTTTCGAGGACCAATAAAGAGATCGTTTTGACCGGTATCCATACCGGTAGATATGATGACGGACAGTATGATCTCTACAGACTGCTTAAGGATATGGCTGAGATAGAAGGCATTGAAACGATCAGACTGAGTTCGATCGAAATAACCGAGATAAATGACCGGATCATCGAACTCATGAAAAATAACGAGCGGATCGCTCATCATCTGCATATCCCGGTCCAAAGCTGTGATGACACCATCCTCAAGCTTATGAACAGGCCTTATACGATAAAGGAATACATGGATAGAGTCGAATATATAAGATCAATGATACCGGATATATCGATCTCTACGGACCTGATCGTCGGTTTCCCGCAAGAAACTGATGAACTGTTTGAGAATACCCTGAACAACCTGAGAAAGATCGCTTTTTCCTTTATTCATGTCTTTCCTTATTCCAGAAAACAGGGAACTGCTGCAGACAGGATGGACGGACATATCGATCCTAGAATAAAGAAGCAGAGAGTAAAGGATGTCATGGAGCTTGAGAAGGAATATACCCGCAGATATCATGAGCGCTTCCTGGGGAAAAAGGTCAAAGTGCTGATCGAAAAAAGCGATGCCGATTATTCCTACGGCTACAGCAGGCAATACATCTATACCAAAGTTAAAGGTATCCACGAAACTGGTAGAATAATAGATGTGAGAATAGAAGAAACTGATGATGAGGTGATAGGCAGTGCTGCTTTCTAAACTGTTTGCGGGTGCTCCCGATATCGAGATCGAACAGCTATCGATCGACTCAAGAACTTCGATGAAGAATGCGATTTTCTTCTGCCTTGACGGCATAAAGTATGACGGTCATGACTACATTGAAGAAGCCATCTCCAACGGTGCCAAGGTCATCGTGTATTCAAAGCCACAGGAAACCAAATACAATGCCATCTACATCAAGGTGAACAATGTCAATAATGTCCTGGTGAAAGTTGCGAACATCTTCTACATGAATCCCAATGAGGGTATCAGAAAGTATATCGTTTCCGGCAATTACGGCCGCTGTTCGGTAGCTTCCTTCATCAATCACTATCTGAACAAAGTCTCCAACTGCGGCTATATCGGCATCCTGGGGATCAAATACAACGGTCTGGAACTCAACTCCAGCTTTGATACGCTCAATATACTGGATAATCTGAAACTGCTCGATACGATGAAGAAAAACGATGTAAAGGCGGTGACATTTGAAGCCAACGCCATTTCCCTGAATCTGCAGAAACTTGACAGCATCAGACCGGACTGTTTCATCTATACCTGCACCAACAGAAACTCTTCGGAATTCCAGTCCATCGATTACTACAACTATATAAGAAGATATCTTTATACACTGGAGAATACCACGAAGGTCGTGCTGAACATCGATGATGATTCCTTCAGTGAATTCCAGGACTGCGTCGAGAACTTTGTGACATATGGAACATCCAGCGTTGCGAACTATCAGATCAGAGACATCTCGATCACCACTAAAGGCATAAGCTACAAGATCATCTATGAAGACAGACCTTATGCCGTCAGATCTTCCTTGCAGGGTCGAGTCAATGTCTACAATCTCACTGCCGCCATCGTGGCTTTACATCAGACGGGCTATGAGCTTGATGACATCATTGAAAAGATCGCCGATGTCGGCTATGTGGACGGCGTCATGGAAAAAGTCGATGATGAATACAACATCATCGTTGATGATGCCTATGATACCAATTCGATCGAAGCGGTCTGTGAATATGCAGCTGCCGTAAAGCAGAAGAACAAGGCGATCGGCGTCATTTCGATCAACCATACCGATACGGACAAGCGTCTGGAAAAGATCATTTCCATTCTCGAGAAATATCTGGATGTCATCATCCTTACCGAGAATGAATCTCTGGAATCGGAGGTCATGGAGATACTGAACCGCTGTACCCCTTACATCAAAAGCAAGCGTGTCATCTGCATCCCTTTAAGATCATCGGCGATTGAAAACGCTGTTGAGATAATGAATAAAAATGATACATTAATAATAGTAGGAAAGGGCAATGAGAGATTCCTTTCCATGGGTCTGGGCAAAGAGTTCTACTACGGTGATAAACACTATACCAGGAAGTTCGTTGAAAAAAGAAGGAGCGAGGAAAATGAAATTATCTAAGTATATTGACCACACACTTTTAAAGGCTGATGCTTCTTTGGAAGCCATCAAGAAGCTCTGTGATGAAGCCAGGGAATATGATTTCAAGTCAGTCTGTGTCAACACCTGCAACATTCCATTCTGCAAGAAACAGCTTGAGGGCAGCGATGTGCTGGTGTGCTGTGTCATCGGCTTTCCTTTAGGCGCAATGTCTACCGAAGCCAAGGTGGCAGAGACCAGGGACGCTATCGCAAAAGGTGCTGATGAGGTCGATATGGTCATCAATATCGGCCGTCTCAAGGATAAGGATTATGCCTATGTCACTGAGGAGATAAGCAGGATCAAACAGGCCTGCGGTGAAAAGACATTAAAGGTCATTATAGAGACCTGCCTGCTTACGGATGAGGAAAAGGTCAAAGCCTGCGAATGCATCCTTGAAGCCAAGGCCGATTTCGTCAAGACTTCAACCGGTTTTTCTACTAACGGCGCAACCTTTGAAGATGTCGCTTTGCTCAAGAAGACTGTGGGTGACCGCTGTCTGATCAAAGCTGCCGGCGGCGTGAGATCAAGAGAAGACTTCAACAGGATGATCGAACTTGGTGCCAACAGGATCGGTACTTCTTCAGGTACAAAGCTCATTGAAAAAGGCGAATAAAACTTTTTGTAGAAAATCTCAAACTTTGTTATATAATAAAAGAGCTGACCGGGAGGGGGTGAAATCGTGGCAAAGGTAATCGTTAAGGAAAACGAACAGTTAGATGATGCTTTACGTCGTTTTAAGAGACAGGTCTCCAGAAACGGAACGCTTCTCGAAGTCAGAAAAAGAGAGTATTACGTAAAACCTGGTGTTAAGAAAAGATTAAAGAGAGAAAACGCCAGAAAACTCAGAAGATCAAAATAAGCCAACTGATAAAGTTGGTTTTCTTTTGTATAATAGATACGTGAGTGAGATCAATGTTGTAGGGGGATCGTGCATCGATCTTCTGATGAAAAATGTCGACGAGGAAAGATTCTTTTCCGGCCGTTATAAGGTTGAAAGCATCAAAACATCATACGGTGGAGATGCCTTGAACGAAAGCAGCGTCTTGAAACATTTTCACAAGGATGTGAAACTCATAACGATCGTCGGCGATGATTCATATGGCGATCTGATCATCGACTATCTTAAGGAAAAAAGGATCGCTTTCAACAGCAATATCAGAAAGAAGGATACCGAGACATATATTTCCTTCGTATTCATCGATAGGGATGGTCAGAGAAAATTT
>CADCPE010000300.1 GCA_902803275.1 uncultured Erysipelotrichaceae bacterium | reverse complement strand
TTGATAGCCAGCTTCAGTCTGTTGACAGCGATCGGATATTCAGCACGGACATAGAAGTAACCGTTCTGGGCGCCGATCGCGTAACCGCCGATCATCATGCCTTCGATTACCGCAAACGGATTTCCTTCAAGGATGGATCTGTCCATGAATGCGCCCGGGTCGCCTTCATCACCGTTGCATACCAGATATTTTGGCCCTTCAACATCAGGAACGAAAGACCACTTTCTGCCGGTCGGGAAACCCGCGCCGCCACGTCCGCGCAGACCTGAATCCAAAACCTCCTGAATGACGGCCTTGCGGTCCATCTTCAAAGCCCTAGCCAGACCGACAAATGCGCCAGCGCCTAAAGCTTCATCGATGTTTTCAGGATCGATCGCACCGCATCCATGCAGAGCGATTCGCATCTGCTTCTTGTAGAATTCTATATCATCCTGTTTTGCGACCTTTTCTTTTGTACGCGGATCGACATACAGAAGACGATCGACGATCTCGTTGTTCTTGATGTCCTTTTCAATGATCTCTTCAACATCATTCAAAGAGACCATGCGGTATAAGGTATCTTCCGGATAGATCTTGACAAACGGTCCCTGGGAACAGAAACCGAAACAGCCGACCTGGTTTACAGTGACCCTGTCGGAAAGTCCTTCCTTTTCGATTATTTCGGAGAATTTCTCCCTGATCTCGGCCGAGTGAGAAGAAAGACATCCTGTACCGCCGCAAAGGACGATGTGTCTCTTGTTATCAAGTCCTTTATACTTGTCGTCAAGACACCTGGTACATATTTCCTGTTTTTTGGAGAGTTCTTCAAATGAACGGATCATTTCAGACATTACGCATTACCTCCGTTTCTGTACTGTTCGATCAAAGCAGGAACCTTGTCAACGCTCATCTTTGGATAGACAGTTCCGTTGATCTGCACAGCCGGAGCAATACCGCAGGCACCGATGCATCTAAGTGCATCAAGAGTGAACAGACCATCTTCGCTTGTTTCGCCCGGTCTGATACCGAGGATCTCCGAGAACTTGTCGATGACCTGCTGAGCCCCCTTGACGTAGCAGGCTGTTCCCAAGCAGCAGCCGACAACGTTCTTGCCTTTAGGTTTAAGTGAAAAAAATGAGTAGAAAGTGACGACTCCATAGATCTCCGCAACGGAAATCCCGGTCCTCTGTGATACGATTTCCTGAACTTCCAGAGGGATATACCCGTATTCCTTCTGGATGTCCGAAAGGATCATCATCAGCGGAGTTGTCTCGTCTTTGTAACGATCGCAGATCTCGTTGATCTGCTTAATAGCAGCCTCCTGTAAACGTGCCATTATTTATCTCCTTCCATATGTATTACAAAACAAATATGCGCACTCAAAAAGTGTTGTTTTATCAATAAAATTATATCATCGCCAAGATATAGTTAGCCAACACTAACCAGTTGCCTGACAAATGAAAAATCACTGTCCTTTCTGAACAGTGATCATCTGAATGTTTATTCCGTTTTATCCTTGGAAAGATGGCTTATAAGACTATTGAACCGCCTATCCCGAAGTATTCCTGCGCCGAAATGAATACGCGCTTCTTGGTGTCGATATCCATTTTTGTGAATCTTAGAATATTGCACTTCTTGCAATTCCAGGCATTATATTGATAATAATGGCCATCATCGCCTTTTGCTCCGGCCTGGCCAGCCCACTCCAGATCATGATTGCAGGTCAAACCGCCATAAACATCTTCAAGGTCTTTGTATAATAATTCTTTTTTCTCCATTTCATTCCCTCACTTAAATATCTGTAGCTATATTGAACTGTTGTAAGACTTACAGCTCATATACCATCTTCCATATTCTCATTAATTTATACGATCCATAAATCTAAAGGGGAAATAAAGCTTGCCGGCTGCTGTTTACTAGCAGTCTGCCTTTATTTCTTTCTACTCAGTTCGCGGTAAATAAAATCAGGATGGTCCTCTTCCAAAGTAATTTCCCAGTCATTAATATCGAACGAATCAAATCTCGTATCCACTTCGTACTCCTTTTTCACAAAGGAAACATAGGCTTTTTTACAGTACGAATATGACTGACGATATATTGATGCGCCGCCGCAGATGATATATTCCGTTTCATCGTCTTCGTGTTTTTTAAGGAACTCTATCAGATCATATTCCACCTTGACATCGAGCGGTCTGTAGCTGTGGTCGATGGAAATGACCGTGATATAGCGATCCTTCAGTTTGTTAGGCAGACCGTCATAAGTCGTCTGGCCCATGACGATATTCTTGTACAGGGTATTCCTTTTAAAGATCTGAAGTTCGTCCTTGAGATGCCAGGGCAAAGCTCCCTTATAGCCTATGCCCTTGTTAGGATCGATAGCTACCGAAAAACTGATCATTAGACTGACACCTTTCCTTTGATTGCCGGCCACGGATCATAATCTAGGATCTTCACATCATCGATCGTGAAATCAAAGATATCAGTGATATCAGGATTTAGCCACAGTTTAGGAAGCGGCCTTGGTTCTCTGCTTAACTGTTCATTGATCTGATCGAGGTGATCAAGATAGATATGGGCATCGCCGAAAGTATGAATGAATTCATACGGCTGATAACCGCAGACCTGTGCCACCATTGCCAGAAGCAGAGAATATGAAGCGATGTTGAAAGGTACGCCAAGGAAAAGGTCAGCTGAACGCTGATACAGCTGACATGAGAGCTTCTTCTGGTCGGCCGATACATAGAACTGGAAGAACGCATGACAAGGAGGCAGGGCCATCTGATCGACCTGTGCCGGATTGAAAGCGACTACCAGGTGTCTTCTCGAGAACGGATCTTTCTTCAGGTTCTCGATCAGCTGGCTTATCTGATCGACACCGCTGCCGTCAAAGTCACGCCATTGCTTGCCGTATACGGGACCAAGATCTCCCCATTTATCCGCAAAGGCTTCATCATCACAGATCTTCTGGATGAATTCCTCCATCGTCTCGCCTTTATATTCGGCAGACTTCTTGTATTTGTCATATGGCCAGTCATTCCAGATCTTGACGTTTTTCAAAGCCAGAGGTCTGATATTGGTCTCACCCTTAAGGAACCAGAACAGTTCTTCAAAGATGCCCCTGTAGAATACTTTCTTGGTCGTCAGAAGAGGAAAACCGTCTTCCAGATTAACTCTCATCTGATAGCCGA
>CADCPE010000299.1 GCA_902803275.1 uncultured Erysipelotrichaceae bacterium | reverse complement strand
AGGTGGAGATGGTCGTCGGCAAAGTCATCGAATGCAAGAAGCATCCGGATGCCGACAAGATCCTGGTCTTCAACGTTGACTTCGGTTACGAACAAAGACAGATCCTTTCAGGTGTTGCCCAATACTACAAGCCTGAAGAGCTCGTCGGCAAAAAGGTCATTGCCGTCATGAACCTCAAGCCTAGAAAGATCAGAGGTCTTGAATCCAACGGCATGCTGCTGTCGGCAGTAAAGGAAACTGACGGCAAGGAGAAACTTGAACTGCTGACATCTGATATGGAAGTCGGCTCAATAGTATGTTAAGGAAGTGTCACACTTCCTTTTTACAGGTATAATTTAGATATGTTGAAATATTTAGCGATTATAGTATGCAAACTGATCAGAAAGATCGGCAATCTGGTAGGAAGGGGATCAAGCCTTCCCGGTAAATACGCACTCAAGGTCTGTCCTGATATCTTAAGCAGGATCAAACTTCCTGAAGATATCATCGCCGTAACCGGTTCTAACGGCAAGACTTCCACGACTGAAATGATCTACGGTATGATCGAAAAACAAGGCAAGAGGATCGCCTACAATTTCGAGGGATCGAATCAGATCGAGGGCATCACGACTTTGATCATCGACAACTGTGATCTTAAGGGCAATTTCCTTAAGGATGTCTTGCTGATGGAAGTAGATGAAAGATATGCCAAATACGTCTTTAAATACATCACACCGAAGTATCTGGTAATAAATAACCTCTATCGCGATCAGATGACGCGTAATGGCCATCCTGAATATGTACTTGATGACATCAAGAAATCGATAGGTGAAGGTACAACACTGATCATCAATGCTGACGATCCGATCGTCAGTTCGCTCTCAAAGCAGTTTTCCAATGAAGTGATCTATTTTGGCATCAATGATGCTGAACATACAAAAAAGGAAAATGATGCAGTATATGATGATGGCTACTATTGTCCTGTATGCCATGGAAAGATGACTTATGACTATAGGATCTTTGCTCATGTGGGTTCCTACAGATGCAGTTGCTGCGATTTCAGAAGACAGGATCCGGCATATGCGATCACGAAGATCGATCTTAAAAACGGCAAGGTCGTCATCAATGATAAATATGAGATAAATCTTGCATTGAAGACCAATTTCAATGCTTACAATGTTCTGGTATCATTCATGATCGGGTCTTTGATCGGCCTTGATGAAAACAAATGTGCCAAAGCTTTGGATAACTATCTGATCAAAAACGGAAGAGTCAGAGCTTTCAGACTCAATGGTCATGAAGGAATACTGCTGATCTCCAAACATGAGAATTCTATCTCATACAACCGTAATCTGGAATACGTCGCAAATCTTAATGAGGATGTTTCTTTGCTGCTGATAATCGATGATATCAGCCGCAAGTACTTCACTTCAGATACCTCCTGGCTGTGGGACATCAGTTTTGATTACCTGTCAAGTGACAACATAAAGAAAGTGGTCGTTGCCGGCAAGTATATCAATGATGTAGCTGTCAGACTTGATCACAGCGCTGTCGATATGGATAAGGTAGTACTGATCAAAGATACTCCTGAAGCCATAAAGTATATGGGTGAAAACGTGCAAGGCAAACTCTTTGCATTGACCTGTTTCTCTGATGAAGGCAAACTGCTCAAGGAGGTCGAAGTGTTATGAGAATACTCCATCTTTATCCTAATCTGATGAACCTTTATGGGGATTACGGCAATATCAAAGTGCTCGTTTCTCATCTTGAAGATCTTGGAATAGCTGCAACTGTTGACAGATGCGAATTAGGTGATGTTTTTAATGCGGCTGATTATGACCTTATTTATATGGGCCCCGGTACGGAAAGAAGACAGCTGGCTGCCCTCGATGATCTTAGCAGATATGCTGACGATATAAGAAACTATCTTGAAGCCGATAAGGTACTGCTGTTTACGGGCAATGCCATGGAACTGCTGGGAAAGAATATCGATGATAAAAAAGCCCTGGGCATACTTGACTTCAATACCAGGATAAGCGAGAAACGCTATACCGGTGATGTCATCATGAACAATGATGAGCTGGGCAAGGTCGTCGGTTTCATAAACAGATCATCTCTGATCGAAGGCGGTGAGAAGTGCAGACTGTTCACCTACGATTTCAAAGACAATGATCT
>CADCPE010000298.1 GCA_902803275.1 uncultured Erysipelotrichaceae bacterium | reverse complement strand
CTGGTATTGTTTCCCTTTATCAGAAGCTCTGGGATTCACCTGTGCGGCTATCGCCATCGTAATGAATGCGGACAACTACGGTTATGGCAAGAGCGGCGTTGCCTATCTGATTGATCAGCCAACCGATTAAAATCTGATAATAATTGATATTAAAAAGGCTGTAACCTTACAGCCTTTACTCTAACCAGTTCCTATTCGATCATGATGTGGTTATGATCTTCGATCTGCCTGCTTTCAAGCTTTGGCACACTCAATGTCAGGACGCCTCCTTCGTATTTGCCATGGATCTGTTCGGCGCTTATCTCTTCGCCTACGTAGAAGGATCTCGACATCATACCGGAATATCTTTCCTGACGGATGATCTTGCCGGTCTTGTTCTTCTCTTCTTCTTCAACACCTTTATTGGCACTGATCGTCAGATAGCCGTCATTAAGTTCAACATTGATATCTTCCTTCTTGAATCCCGGAAGATCGATCTGTACATCATAGTGATCTTCGTGTTCCTTGACATCCGTAAGCATTTCTCTGTTGGCGTGTTTGCCATAGATCTTACGATCGATTCCATCCATCTCTCTTGACAGATCAAATCCGTCAAATAAGTCATCAAATAAGTTTTCTGTAAATAATCTAGGTGCTAACATAGTTACATTTACCTCCTTTACTTTTCTCATTGTTCATAAAATGAACTATGTCTAAGTAAGGGGAATGGAGGGTTTGGATTCTATGCGAACCTTCTCTGATTCTTCTTACAATTATGTTATAGTTCTAATTATTAGCACTGTCAATAGCTAAGTGCTAAATATATCACTGATTTAGCACTCTACCATTTATTGCGGACTTTTTCCGCAAAGCCCATCAGATCTTTGACAATGATCTCTTTGCCGTTATCGAGAACAACCTTGCCGCTGAAGCGCCCGAAGACCTGATGCTGATTGGAACCAAGGATGATGAAATCGGTATTTGCTGCCCTGTCTATTACCGGTTTGAATTCCATCTCAAAACGTCCGTCATCACTGGTAAAGGTCCAGTCAGACATGAAGTCATCTTTGCCGTTTTTTTCCGGAATGTTGAAGACAACGCGCGAAAGCTTATGAGCCTTGCCGTCGTAGAACAGCATGTTTTCACTGGCGGCACTGGTATCGCCGAAACCGTAACCGATATTGAAACCGAAATCGTGTCCGTCGATGTTTCCGGATGCCGAACCCCAGTACCAGGTATTCTTGTAGGTCCATACGCCCCTGCCCCAGTCCAGAGTTCCATAGCTGCTTAATGGCGAGAAAAGATAATCCTTGCCATCAAAGGTAACTCTGCCATCGGCAGGCAGACAGTTGATCTTCTGGTTGTAGTAGAAATGGACCTTGCTTTCCTTGTATGGCGTAGCGATGACCATTGATTCAGGATCGTCATCATAAAGAGTGATCGAACCCTCTATCGGTTTGCCGTCCATAAAATCATCCATGTGGAAGTTCAGGATACGGCGGTCTCTTTCCTTCAGGAATTCGATCCTGTAGCCCTTTCCTTCACCGACGACATTGCCGCTTTTTGAAGTTGCCGGGAAGTTCCTGCTTCCTCTGGTCATGAACTTCATCGGTGAATTCGTATGTTCCCAGGGTATCCTGAAATCGATCAGAGAGATCGAATCAAGAGCCATATAGGAATTGTCATCGACAGTCAGAGCTATTGCATAGTCGTTATTATATACAAGGTAATAATCCCATTCCTTAATCCTTAGGGAATTGGCTTTGATCTTGTTCCTGTCATAGTCAAGGATCATCCTTTTGGCATAGCCCGCTTCGATCAGATGCCCGTTTTCATCCAGCAGCGGATGAGCTTTAGTTATTTGGTGCTGCATAATCAATCATCCTTTCCATAATTAGAAATCGGTATACATGAGGATCGATGAGATCCTTTATCTTGTCGTAATCATCAAGGTTGTTCCTGATGTAGGTGGAACTGATATCGATGTTGTCGATATCCAGGATCTGATAGTTATCCTTGCCCAGTTCCTTCATTCTGTTTTCAATGTAGTCTCTGTCAAGATCGCCACGTCCGATGAGGATGAAATCGTATCTGAGCAGATACTGGTAATTCCTCCATTCATCAAACTTCACGATATTGTCAGCACCCAGGATCAGTACTTTTTCATCATGCGGATAATCCTCATCCAGTTTCTCAAAGATCTGATAGGTATAAGGGTATTGCGAATACTGATCAGCTACTCTGATCCTTTTATCTTCGTAGTATCTGAGCAGACTGATGCGTTTATCCAGATCCATCAGATCGTTCTTTTCCCAGTAGTTGCCTGTCGGAATGATGAAAACCACATCGACCAGCGACCTGTCAAGACACTCGTTGACGATCCTGATGTGACCTCTGTGGACCGGATTGAAGGATCCGCAGTAGACTCCTATTCTCATTTTCCTTCCTTTTTATATACAGGCACATTAAACTTGTGTGCGGCTTTTCTGTGCAGATTCTCGATCTTTTCCTTTTCTTTTTCGTCAAGCTGTTCACCATTGATGACTTTGGCGATATCGGCATATTTGACGCCCATCTTCTGCTCATCAGTCATACCGGATAGTCCATCATCAGGAGCTCTGTACAATACTTTTTCCGGAACACCGAGCACTTCCCCGACCTTGATCACTTCCTCGACAGTCAGACCATAGATCGGAGCGATGTCGTAGACCGAATCGCCGCCCTTGGTGAAATAGCCGACATAAAGCTCGCAAGCGTTGCTGGTGCCGGGAACGATATAGGTCCCGCCTTTTGTTGCGGAAAGCAAGGCTGCCAGATAGTAGACAGAGGCCATCCTCAGCCGCGGTTTGATGTTGATGTCGGAATTGTGTGTTTCTTCTTCGCTGAAATCGCCCAATAGCCCTACCTGTTTTTTGAATGCTTCATAGGTCTCGGTCAGATCGATATTGAGCATTTCAAAACCGAACTTCTGCGATACCAGCAGGGCATCCTGCCGATCAGCCAGTTTTGAATGACACGGCAGCGTCACGCCGACAACGTTCTCACTGCCAAGAGCCTCGCACATCAGTCCGGCTACCACTCCTGAATCCTTGCCTCCGGAGATGCCTAAGACAGCGCCTTTGAGGTTGTTTTTCTGATAATAGTCTCTGATGAATTCAACGATCCTGTCTTTTTCTTTTTTCGCATCAAACATTTTTATCCACCTCGTTTTCCATACGCCATTTTATGCTTCTTGTCAGATAATCGACATATTCTTCATTCTTGCACATGCCCTTGCCTTCGACATCGGAGATCTTGGCGACATCCTGGCCGTTGCATCGCGTTACCTTCATGACGATGTTGAGAGGTTCATCATAGGTATCGTTTGAAAGATAGGTTCCGATTCCAAACGCAACTTTGCAGCGATCCTTGAAATGTTCATAGATCGCATTGGCCTTTTCAAAGTTCAGGCTGTCCGAGAACAGCAGCGTCTTGGTCGTTGCATCGATGCCCAGCTTTTTATATTTTTCCAGCATCTTCTCGCCCCAGATGATCGGATCGCCGGAATCGTGTCTGACGCCTGAAAACAGCGTCGCAAAAGTCAGATTGAAATCTCTCAGGAAACAGTCGGTCGTGATCGTATCGGTCAAAGCCGTTCCGTTCAATACGCCGTATTCCTTTACCCAGGCATCCAGACCATAGTAGTTTGAATAAGCCGGGTTGTGCTTATGATTGCCCTGTCCCACACACATGATCCATTCATGGGCCATCGTGCCTACCGGTGTCAGATGATATTTCCTGGCCAGATAGACATTCGATGTTCCGACAAAGCGCGACTGTCTGATATCAGCTTCAGCCAGTTTTCTGACTATATATTCCTGAGCCTCATAGGAAAGGCGTCTTCTTAAGCCAAATTCCGAGAATGAACCCAGTTTATATGTGCCGTCTTCAACTTTCCTTACTTTTTCATCAGCTCTTTTTTTGAAGTCTTCGATCAGGGCATCATAATTGCCCGACATGCGGAAATAGACTTCATTGATGATGGCCAGCGTCGGAACTTCGTACATCGAAGTATTCAGCCAGGTGCCGGTCGTCTCAACGCTCAATCCGCACTCATCTTCGTTTGAAATGTGGAAATCCTCATAGTTAGGCCTCCAGAGCCTTAAGAAATCCACATAGGATCCCTTGATCCATAATATATTGTTCAGATATTCCAGTTCATCTTCCTTGAAGGTAAGCTCGCAATAGTACTTTATCTGTCTTTTGATCTCCTCCAGCATTTCCGGAGTGAACTTTACGCCCTTGTTTCTGCATCTGAATGTCCAGGTCGTCTTGTAGTCGGAAAACTGGTGATAGATTGCCTGACCCATCGAAAACTTGTACAAGTCATTTTCCAAAGCGCTCTTTATTATCTGTTCCATATTAAAAGCCTCCAAAATAAGTATAATATTCTATATAAATCATATCTCAAAAATGAGATTTTCTCTATTTTGGCACAGCTGAATCCGTGAAATTACAGAAAGTGCATAAAATAAGCATATTTTACTTGATTTGGGGTGTTTTTTCTGTTAGTATAAAAAAGCTGACTGGATCCGAAAGGATCTATATATAAGTCAACAGTTTGGCACACCTGTAAAAGTGTGCATAAATAGAAAGAAAGGAGATCTAAATGCCAACAATTAATCAGTTAGTAAGAAAAGGCAGAACAGCTAGAACTTTCAAGTCAAAGGCTCCAGCACTTAATAGAGGTTACAACTCATTGAAGAACCGCCCTATTAATCTATCTTCTCCACAGAAGAGAGGCGTTTGCACCCGTGTCGGTACAATGACACCTAAGAAGCCTAACTCAGCTCTAAGAAAGTATGCCCGTGTTCGTTTATCTAACGGTATGGAAGTTACAGCTTACATCCCTGGTATCGGACACAATCTTCAGGAACACTCAGTTGTCATGATCCGTGGTGGACGTGTTAAGGACTTACCAGGTGTACG
>CADCPE010000297.1 GCA_902803275.1 uncultured Erysipelotrichaceae bacterium | reverse complement strand
TCAGGTCACTGGGATCATTACAAAGACAACATGTTCCCGATGATGAAAGTTGATAATGAAGAATTCGTCTTGAGACCGATGAACTGTCCTCATCACATGCTCATATACAAAAACAAGCTTCATTCATACCGTGATCTTCCGGTCAGGATCGGTGAATTTGCGACCGATTTCCGTTATGAGGCTTCTGGTGCTGTAAAAGGACTTGAAAGAGTCAGATGCATGTGCCAGAATGACGCACACTTATTCGTTACACCGGAACAGATCGCTGATGAGTTCAAGAACGTCGTTACCCTCATTCTTGATGTCTATCATGATTTCGGGATCAAAAACTATAAATTCAGACTTTCCTTAAGAGATCCTGAAGACAAGGAAAAGTATTTCGATGATGATCAGATGTGGAATCAAGCCGAGGAAAAACTGAGAGAAGTACTGAACAGTCTTGGCGTTTCATATTTTGAAGCAGTTGGCGAAGCAGCATTCTATGGTCCTAAACTAGATGTTGAAGTCAAACCTGCGATCGGCCCTGAGATCACTCTTTCGACCTGTCAGCTGGATTTCCTGCTTCCAAGAAGATTTGAACTCAACTACATCGATTCTAACGGCGAGAAAGCGACTCCGGTCGTTCTTCATAGAGCGATATTCGGAACTTTTGACCGTTTCACCGCCTATCTTATAGAAGAAACCAAAGGTGTCTTCCCGACATGGCTTTCTCCAAAGCAGGCCGTCGTTATTCCTGTTCACTTTGAAAAACATGCCGATTATGCCTATAAGGTATGTGAAGCATTGAAACAGCAGGGTGTCAGAGTCCATGTGGATGGAAGAAACGAAAAACTCGGATACAAGATCAGAGAAGCTCAGATGAACAAGATCCCTTATCAGCTCGTCGTAGGGGACAGCGAATGCGAAAACAATACCGTCAACATCAGAAGATACGGTGTTGAAGGATCTGAATCAGAATCTCTTGATCTGTTTGTCGAAAGAATCACTGCCGAGATCAAGGAAAGAAAATAAACTAACGCCATGGATTATCTTCCATGGCGTTTTCTTTTATTTTAATCTTTCTATGACTTCTTCAATGCTGAGCTCTTCCGGCTGCTGGGCATCACGCTTTTTGAATTCGAGGATGCCTTCGCCAGCTTTCTTGCCGACTGTGATTCTATATGGGATACCGATCAGTTCTGAATCGTTGAATTTTACACCCGGTCTTTCATCACGATCATCGAGGATGCATTCTATTCCCAGCTCATTCAGCTTTCTATACAGATCATTGGCAATCGTGCATTGAGTCACATCCTTGCTGGACATGATCAGGATTATTGCCTTGTATGGCGCGATGTTTTCCGGCCAGATTATGCCTTTATCATCATGGCACTGCTCAACGATAGCTGCCATCGTTCTGCCTAAGCCAATGCCATACGAACCCATCCATACATCCTGCAGTTTGTTTTCTTCATCCGCATACTGCAAGTCCATAGCCTTGGAATACTTGGTTCCCAGTTTGAAGGTATTTCCGATCTCAATACCTTTGGTGAAATTGAGCGGTTTTCCGCAGACTGGGCAAAGATCTCCCTGTTTAGTATTGGTTATATCTCCGACAATGTCATATTTTATGTCAGAAGGATTTACGTTTATATAGTGATAGCCTTTGCTGTTGCTGCCACAGCAGAAGTTGCGCATTTCCAGCACTTCTTCATCTATGACGACTTTACAGTTAAGATCAATCGGTCCGCAATAACCAGGGACAGCATTGCTGGAAGCGATAAGTTCGTCATCGGCGAAATTCAATTCGGATCCGCCGAGAAGTTTCAGGACTTTCGATTCATTGAGTTCTCTTTCACCATTTATGAAAAAGACAACAAATTCTCCGTCCACATTCATCAGCAGGGCCTTGACAGTATCTGCCATGTCTATTTTCAGATACTTCGCGACATCTTCAATACTTTCACAATGCGGGGTTTCGACCAGCTGTTTTTCTTTGATATCTTCCGTATAGGTCTTGGCAGTTCTTACTACTTTGCCGACTTCAAGATTTGAAGAATAACCGCATTCATCACAATAGACAAGCGTATCTTCGCCAAGCGGAGCTATAGCCTGGAATTCTTCAGATAGTAGACCGCCCATAACACCCGTATCCGCTTTAACGATGCGGTAGTTGATGCCCATCTCGTCAAATGACTTCTTATAGGCTTCAAACATCTTTCTGTATGATTCATCGAGCCCTTTTTCATCGGCATCAAAAGAGTAGGCGTCTTTCATGACGAATTCCTTGACTCTTACCAGACCGAATCTGGCGCGCGGTTCATCTCTGTATTTGGTCTGAAACTGATAAAGATTGAAAGGCATATTCTTGTATGACTTTATATGCGATTTGGCTGCATAGGCAAACAGTTCTTCGTGTGTTGGACCAAGGACCATATCTTTATTGTTTCTGTCTTTTAGCTTGAAAATGGAAGGGCCAAAACCTTTCATCCTTCCTGATTCCTCATAGTATTCGGCCGCAATAAGTGCAGGCATCTTTACTTCCTGAGCGCCGGCTTCATTCATGTACTTTCTGATGATCTCTTCGATCTTGTTTTGCACCCTCAGGCCCAGCGGTAGCATCATATAGACACCGGCTGAAGTCTTCTTGATATAACCGGCTTTTACCAACAGGTTTCCGCTTACGGAATCTTCATCACGGGCGTCTTCTCTCAGTGTATAGAAATATGCATTTTTCAGTTTCATATCCGTTATCCTTTCAACCTAAGTTATTATACAACTAATCATCTATTGAGATATGATTCAAAATTCTTGAAATGCAGTTTAGCTACATTTTTAAGCTCATTAAGGCCGTATTTTGAAATGAATATATCTGTATCCTTTTTTATTCCTTCAAGATCTGAAGAGCCTCTATGGAACTCTATTCCGTATTTCTGGGCAAGTTTGTCCATATATTCCAGGAATGCATATCTTGATATCATGGAACCAACAGCAACCGCAGGGTATTTGGATTCAGCCTTGGTCTCAAAAATAAGATCATGGTAGACTCTCTCTTCATTTAAAAGATATCTGTAATAGCTGTCCACTTCGCAGAACTGGTCGACATAGGCAGCCTTAGGGATATCATATCCTTTATCCTGCATATTCAAAAATGCCTTATTGTGCATTCTGGCTTTTATTGAATTGAGGTTCTCTTTCTCATGAACTCTGTTATAGGTCTGATTATCAAGTATAAGCAGGGAATGTTTGAAGCGTTTTCTTAATTCCGGGCCGATCTTCCTGATGAAATCATCGTTAAGCTGTTTGGAATCAGTGATATGATTCATTTCGATGAAATCATAGTCGCTTTCTTCAACGATCGATGCGCAAACCACGACCGGTCCGAAAGCATCGCCGGTTCCGACTTCGTCCGATCCGGCCTGTCTGGTCTTCTTTGTATCGATATAGGCCTGAGCATAGAAAAAGGCGTCATTTCCCTGAAAGACCACTCTGTTGGAATTGTATATGGTGATTGTCAGATCATCCTTCTGAATGAAGGTATCGACATATTCATTTTTGTTCGGTTTGATGTATTCTTTGAATGTTTCCTTTAACTTAAGGATCTTATCATCTTCCAATTTAAAAGAAAAAGTGCTCATACAATTAGTATATCAAAGTTGGTTTATATTTCTAATTGCGATAGAATTTATGTATGAACGTACCTCAGGAATACTTTATCTACATCAATATTTTTATCATCGCTTTATATCTGGTCTTCATTTTCATCGGATATAAGAAGGGCTTCCTTTATGAGATGATCTCATTCATCTATACCGCATTAGCCCTCGGCGCTGCTTGGTTTGTTTCTCCGGTTCTGGCATCCGTTTTTCCGATCGTCGATCTGGGGCAGGTCAGCGGCGGTCAGTATCAGATGCTGAGCACGATGCTCAATCTCAACAGCATCGTCAACATCGTCATCTATTTCATTTTGACTTTCCTGGTCTTGAAACTGCTGTATATTTTCATCTCGCTGCTTCTTAAATCCATGAACAAGATCCCGGTAATCGGCAGTTTCAATCAGATCCTTGGTGCTCTGTTCGGTTTCGTCAATGCAACGCTGATCGTATTAAGCCTTTCGATGCTCTGTTCGCTGCCGCTCTTTAAAAACGGTGAAGAGATAAGAAACGGCACGATCCTTAAACTGATCACCAGCTATTCCGATCAGGCTCTGAATTATGTCATGAAACAGGTCGGGAATCATAATCTTTCACAGGAAGTCACTGATTTTGATATCGAATCATATCGTGAAGATCTGAAACAGTGGATCCTCCAGCATAAGAATGACTGACTACAGAAATCTTGATCTACATGTAATAAAAGAAAAAATAGGAGAGTTTGCTTCGATCGCTGAAGCAAAATCTTTTATATTGACGCAGGATGTTTCCTTCAATCCGCTCAAGATCAGAAAGAACACACTTGAAACTGCCGAATTCCTCGATCTGCTAAGCAGAAACGAAACGTTCAGTTTCGATGGCATATATAATGTCAATGAGCTTCTTCAGAAAGCCGACAAGAACATAATGCTGAGCGGCAGCGAACTGAAAAATATCCTGGTTTTTCATAATCACTGCAACAGGATCAAAAAACAGTTTCAGAAATATGATCCGCAGCTTTCGATCAGAGACTATTCCGATTCCTTGAACATAAATGAAGCTGTCTTTAATCAGATAGAGAACTGCATCGACAATTCGGGAGAAGTCAAGGATGATGCCTCAGACAGACTGAGATCCATAAACCGTGAACTTGAATCATGTGAAAAGGACCTTTACAACAAGGCGCATACTTTCATTGACCGCCACATGGGATCATTGCAGGAAACATCGATCTATCTTAGAGAAAACCGCATTACATTCCTGATCAAGAATTCAGATAAGAACAAATATCAGGGCTATACCTACGGTTCAAGTTCCAGCGGTCTGGCTTACTATGTTGAACCGCAGAGTTTCATTGAACTCAATAACCGAAAGATCTCGCTGATGCACGACAAGGAAGATGAGATCGCCAGGATCCTTCAGCATCTAACATATCTTATTGCCTCAATAAGTGAAGAGTACAGCTACAATTTTGAATGTCTGCTAAATCTTTGCGTGATATATGCCAAAGCCCGCTATGGCTGCAACAATAACGGAACCATAGCAAAACTTTGTCAAGGTGAATATTTCTCCTTCAAGGATCTGTGTCATCCTCTCATCGATCCGAAGAAAGTCGTATCCAATTCCTACAGGCTTTATCCGCCTTATCAGGGCATCGTCATATCCGGATCAAATACCGGCGGCAAGACTGTTTCATTGAAGGCCATAGGACTTTCTATCCTGATGACATATCTGGGCATACCGATAATTGCCTCACAGGCTGAAGTTCCGATCTATAAAGATATCTTTGTCGATATCGATGACAACCAGTCGATCGAAGATTCACTTTCGACTTTTTCAGCCCATATCTCCAATATCAACAGCATCCTCAAAAACGCTGATGAGCATTGTCTTATTCTGATCGATGAGCTGATTTCCGGAACCGATCCTAAGGAGGCACAGGCCATCTCTTTGGCGATCATGGACAAAATCAAGCAGCTTGGTGCAAAGTTCATCATCACGACGCATTTTGACGATATAAAGAATTATTCATATAAGGATGAAAAGATCCTTCTTTCTTCTGTCGGATTCAATATGGAGACTCTCACTCCAACCTACAGATACCTTGAAGATTCTGTCGGTTCTTCAAACGCACTGGAGATCGCCTCAAGATATATCGACGATCTTTCGCTGATCGAAAATGCCAAAAACTATCTGGTAAAAAACAAAACCGAGCAGGAAGAACTCCTTGACAGGCTTTCAAGACAGATCGAAGAAAACGAGATCCTGAAGGAAGAACTGAATCTTCAGAAGAACGAATATGAAGCCCTTCATAAGCAGTACAGTGATAAGATTAAGGAATTTGAATCAAATAAGGAAAAACTTCGAAGTGAATACGAAAAGAAACTAAATGAGCATCTTGCGGAAGTATTGGCGCAGGCCAACGAAAAGCTCGATGAGATCAAGGACAACAAACAGCAGGCCAGAAAGGTCATCGAACAGATACAGGAACTTTCCAGTGAAGATGTCAAACCTGAGAAGGTAAAGTTCAATGTCGGCGATAATGTAAGGATCAAGGACAACGAACAGATCGGCGTCATCAGTGCATTGAACAATGAGACCGCAACGATCTCGATCAGGGGGCTTACAGTCAAGGCCAGACTGTCTGATCTCACTTTAATGCCTAAAACAAAAAAACCGGAAACGAAAGTCGTATCCAAGACATACAAGAGAGTTCCTGGCGAACTTAATCTTGTGGGTGAAAGGGTGGAAGACGGCCTGATCATGATGGAAGAATATCTGGATAAGGCCAATGCGTCACATATGTCATCGGTCAAAGTGATCCATGGCATCGGCACAGGTACTCTTAGAACGGCATTGAGAAACAGGATGAAGAAACTCTCCTATGTCAAATCATTCAAAGACGGTGACTATTATGACGGCGGCAGTGCTGTAACGATCGTGGAATTCAAGTAATGGAACTCAAGGAAAAACTGCAGACACTTCCCAAGAAACCCGGAGTGTATCTGCATAAAGATAAAGACGGAACAGTTATTTATGTCGGCAAGGCCATAAATCTTTTTAATCGTGTCAATTCCTATTTCAGAGGTGCTCACGACTACAAGACGACCAAGCTCGTAAGCAATATCGTCGATTTTGACTACATCGTCACCAAAAGTGAAAAGGAAGCGCTCATACTTGAATACAATCTGATCAAGGAATATGATCCTAAATTCAATATCGTTTTCAAGGATGACAAATCCTATCCTTACATCCTGCTTAAGGACACACCTGAACCATATGTGGAAGTAGTAAGACTGAAAAAGAGATCCCGCTACAAAGGCAAGCTTTACGGCCCGTTCCCTGATGTCGGTGCAGCCAGGAATATGGTCGAACTTATAAACAAGCTCTATCCGACCAGAAAATGCCATACCCTGCAGAAAGATCTGTGTCTTTACTATCATCTTGGCCAATGCCCGGGATACTGCAGATTCCAGATACCTGCAGAGGATTCTGAAAAAGTCAAAGAAGATATCCTTTCTTTCCTCAACGGCGAAAACAGAGGCATCATCAATGAGCTCAAGAAAAAGATGGACAAGGCTACGGAGAATCTTGATTTTGAGAATTCCGCCTACTATCGTGATCTTATCTATGATGTCAGACAGACCAGCCAGAAGCAGGATGTACAGAAAAACAACCGCGAATCATTTGATGTCTTCAATTACTATGCTGAAGACGGATATATTGCGATCGTAGGCCTTTTTGTGAAAAAGGGAAGACTGCTTTCATCCGATAAATTCATCGATTATCTGGTAGGAGATCCGGAAAACTTTGTCACCTCCTACATCTACCAGTTCTATGAGATCAATGAAAAACCCAAGGCTCTTTATCTGCCCAGTGAACTTGTTTCATATTTTACCGATGAATATCATGCGCAAAGCGTAAGCAGGGGCTACAAATATCAGATCCTGAAACAGGCCAGATCCAATTGTGAGGAAGTGCTCAGACAGAACAAGAAAGTCATCACTTCTAAGGAATCTTATAACAGCGATCTGGAAACTGAATTTGACCGGATATTCCATAAAAAGATAGGCAGGATCGAACTTTTCGATAACTCGCATACCGGCGGAGTGAATACCGTAGGTGCCATGGTGGTATACAAGGATTTCCGTTCTTCCAAGAAGGACTACCGCCTTTTCAAACTCGAAGATTCAGCCAACGATCTCAATTC
>CADCPE010000296.1 GCA_902803275.1 uncultured Erysipelotrichaceae bacterium | reverse complement strand
TTATAGAGATCAACTCTTAGATTAAGGTCATTCTCATAAGGTGCCAGATAAGGAAAATCTTCAATAATTTTTAGCATTTTTCTACCTCTAATAATCAAGTTTAGGTCCTTTTACACAGTACATGTAGATCCAGTTTTTTATATCGTAGTCCTTGTTTTCTTTGTATTCCTTGAGTTTTTCACGGAAAACATCCCTTTTATCCTTTGAAACGGTAAGGATGCCGCAGCCGTTATCAACCATGAATTTATTCGCAAATAAAAGGGCGGCTCTGACGTCTCCGTCAGCAAACAGTCTTTTATCAAGTATATAAAGCATCACATCGATTGCAATCTCAAGATTTGCCCTGGTAGGCTGGTTGATCATCTGATTGAGCTCTTCGATCTGTGTTTCGTTCAATTCACTTTTAACATCACTGTTAAGGTTTTTCATCAGTATCTCATGCAGATACAAAAGACACTTGTAGTCATTCTCGACATCCGGATTATTGAGGATGAAATCATAGGCTTGTCGGAAATTCTGTTCGGCGACCGATTTCAAAGGATCATCATCCTCATATCTGGATAAAGCCAGATTATTGCTGATGAGGGTTTCGAGCTGTTGCTTGACGTATCTGACGTTCTGCGCTCTGCTTAAAGTGAATTTATTGATCATAGTATTCTTCCTTTAACAATATTGTAAACCAGAATAACGGCAAATTTGAAAATGAATTAATAGCGGATAAAAACTAAAAATCACAGTGCAATGTGACTGTGATCTTGATTATTTTGGTTTTTTCTTATTGGCACTTCTTTGAGGACCGATCGGTTTATTGATCATCCCGGTTCCTACAGGAGAGCCAAAAGAAGGCTTTGCTTTATGACTGTTGGCTGACTTATTGTTTCGTCCGGTATAGCCGGTACCGATATGCATGGCATTTGAAGGCCTTTTGTTGTAGCTGAAGGGACTGCCGATCGGAAACAGCTGCTGTTTGATCGTCGGACGCCTTGCCTTTAAATTATTGGATCTGAAGGCTACGTTTCGTGGTCGGATGCTTCTTCTGATGTGAACAGGTGTTCTTAATCCCGTGTTGAAAAGGGAATGGAAAAGCATTTCCAAAAACGAAGGTTTTCTTGGCCTTACAATGCTTCTTAGACGGTTCGTAGCTCCTAGAGTTGCCAGAATGACTGCCGCTGATGTCAAAAATGAACCATCGTAGTTAAACAGTGAATTTGCTGAAGTCTGTGCGGAGATATCTTCGATTTCATCGCCGTTAGTAACGCTAAGTTCAACACCGTACTCTTCAAACGCCTGTGCAACGACTGCCGCCTGTTTCAGGGAAAGATTTCCGGCAATCTGTACAGGTATATTGTTTACCAGATTGGTAGCAGAAGTAGTCGTATAACCCATAACGTCTTCCAGAAGATCTATTACATTGGCTTTTTTGGCAGTGCCCAGACCGGTTATAAAGATCTTGTAGTCTCCATATGCCGATCCGATATCTTCGCTGACCGTATAGGATCTTGTTTCGTTATTCAATGAGGCACCGCAGCCAGGGCAGAAAGACATGTCATCGGAAACCTGTCTTCCGCAATATGGACAATATGACATAATTTGCTCCTTTCAATTATCATCGGATGATATGTGATGCCGATAAGGCATCTTATATTTTTAGTATAAGGTCAAAATGTGAAGCTGTGCTGAATTTTTGTACAAAATACATCCTGCTTCTTTTGTATAATGAATTATAGATATGAGCAAAACAATACTTATTGCATTATTATTGACGGCAGCTGTAACTTTTCTGGTTATAAAAGCCGTTTTCGTGCTGGATAAAAACAGCGATGATCCTTCCGCTCAGCTTATGCAGATGACCCAGGAGGACACACAGGATAAATCGGAAGAAAAACAGGATGAACCTGATCCTTCAAGTCAGACGCAGACGACACCGCAGACAGTTGCAGAACAGCAGCCGCAGACTCAAAGCGCTGAAGAAGATAAGGAGACAGTCTATAAGATGCTGGATTTTGACAGAAGGCTGATCCTTAATATTGGAGAACAGGGCAAAGAAAACTGCAGCATATTCTGTCTGGCTTATGCCAAAGCGATCCTGGACGGAAGCTTTAATGTGAATCCATATGACTATTGGGATGATGGCGCTGTTTGGAGCGCAGCCGGCTTTCACGATATAGCCAGAAAAGATCCTTTGGAAGAAGTTTTAAAGAAAGCCTATGATCAGATCGACAATGGAAGACCTGCAATAATCTACACGAGCGGCACTTACGCAACCACAGTTACCGATAAGCCTCAGGATCGTTCTGCTTCTGAACACTTTGTTTTGCTGATAGGCTTTAAAAAGAATGCTGACCGCAATGATCTGAAACCTTCTGATTTCTATGGCATCGATCCGGCCAACGCCTATAAGTCAACTGAAAGAAACTACATCCCGTGGGTGACTCTGACAGATACGGCTCCGGCAAAAATGCTGGAAGAATACGCACTATTTGTTGCTGATGATCAAAGCGCTCATGTAAAGACATGTATCGCCCATGCGGACAGCGTCAGATGGGATACGAGCCTTTCGTTCCCTATAAATCCTGATTATGTTCAAGAAAGCTAGGTGATATTATGTCAGTTGTTGCCGGGTTCATGGTTCCGCATCCGCCGATGATCATTCCCGATATCGGAAGGGGTGAAGAAAGAAAGATCAAAACTACGATCGATGCCTATGAAAAGATCGCAGATGAAATTGCTGAAATAAGACCAGAAGTAATTATCATAAGCAGTCCTCATTCTATAATGTATGCGGATTATTTTCATATTTCTCCCGGAACAAGCGCAAGCGGATCTTTTGGAAGATTCAATGCACCAAATATTTTTTTTGAAGAAGAGTATGATGCTGAATTAAGAGAAAGGATCTGCGATCTGACAAAACATGATGATTTTCCTGCCGGAACACTTGGCCAAAGAGATCCAGAACTGGATCATGGAACACTAGTGCCTTTATATTTCATCAGAAAGAAATACAAGGAAGGAAAAATCATAAGGATCGGATTATCCGGCCTGGATCTGAGTGATCATTATCGCCTTGGCATGTATATCAAAAAAGCGGTAAATGATCTTCACAGAAAAGCTGTATTTATCGGCAGCGGGGATCTGTCTCACAAACTGCAGGAATATGGTCCTTATGGCTTTGCTAAAGAGGGTCCTGAATATGACGCAAGAATAATGGATGTATGTTCAAGAGCGGCATTCGGTGAATTATTTGATTTTTCAGAAGATTTTCTGGACAAAGCTGCCGAGTGCGGACACCGCTCATTCACGATCATGGCCGGCGTGTTCGACGGGATCGATATTAAGGCTTCACAGTATTCACATGAAGATATTACCGGTGTTGGATATGGGATCTGTTCTTTCTATCCTCAAGAAGATAATGTTAATAGACATTTCCTTGAACAGTATAAGGAAAAAATGAAAAGGAAGCTTTCGATCATGAATGAAAAATCAGATGCATATGTCAGACTCGCAAGAAGAGCGATCGAGAACTATGTTTTATATCATAAGCATCTGAAAATAGATGAAGATATCGATAATGAACTGTTGAACAGAAAAGCGGGGGCTTTTGTATCGATCCATAAAAACGGAAGACTAAGAGGCTGTATCGGTACGATTATGGCAACAAGAGAAAATCTTGCGAAAGAGATAATAGAGAATGCAATCAGTGCCTGTTCAGAAGACCCACGGTTCAATCCGATAGGTCCTGAAGAATTAGAACAGCTGGAAATAAATGTTGACGTCCTGGGAGATATTGAAGATATCGATTCAAAAGATCAGCTCGATGTGAAGAGATATGGCGTGATTGTCAGCTGTGGCAACAGAAGAGGGCTTCTGCTTCCTGATCTTGAGGGCGTTGATACAGTAGACGAACAGATAGAGATCGCCAGGCAGAAAGGCGGAATTGGTCCTGATGAAGACTATCATTTGTCGCGTTTTGAAGTTGTAAGGCATTATTAGTAATGGCAGTATGTGAAGTTTGTTTCAGACATTGCGATATTGCAGAAGGAAGACTGGGATTCTGCAAGGGCAGGACGTGCAGGGATGGTGAAGTCACCGCTTTTAATTACGGTAAAGTAACTTCCATTGCTTTGGATCCGATTGAAAAGAAGCCTTTAAAAAGATTCTTTCCCGGTTCAAGGATCATATCCGTAGGGAGTTTCGGCTGCAATCTTCACTGCCCGTATTGCCAGAATTATGAGATCTCATGGTCAGATGGCGTTGAATATCTGGCCTCAAGAGCCAGAGACATCTGTCCTGAAGAACTTCTCAACATTGCCTTGCTATATAAAGATAAAGGCAATATCGGTGTTGCCTATACATATAACGAGCCCTTGATCGGCTATGAATATGTTCTGGATTGCGCCAGACTCATACATGAAAACGGTATGAAAAATGTCCTGGTCACAAACGGTATGATAGAACTTTCGATCTTAAACAAGATCATTCCCTATATCGATGCCATGAATATAGATCTTAAGAGCTTTGATGATGATTTCTATGCGAAATTGCTTAAGGGAAACAGGGACCAGGTATTAAGATTTATTGAAGAAGCAAATAAGCATTGCCATGTTGAACTGACGACTCTTATCATTCCTGATGAAAACGATTCTGTCCAACATATTAGAAATCTGTCTTCATGGGTAGCATCACTGCAAAACGGAAAAGATATTCCGCTGCATATCTCCCGTTTCTTTCCGTGTTTTAAAATGACGGACCGCAAGGCAACGGATGTTTCAAAAGTTTATGAACTTGCGGATATAGCTAGAGAAAAGCTCAACTATGTATATACCGGAAACTGTTGAGCTGAAATATATAGAATAGAATTAAAGAGGTAACTATGCAATTGGAAATATTGAAAGAAAGATTCTCAAACAATATGGATCTTCATCCTCAACTGGAATGGTCTGCAGTAGAAAAGATCCTGAATGAGAATAAAGAAGCATTGAGCATATTGGAGAAAATGGAAGAAAGCGGTGGTGAACCGGATACTATCGGATTTGATGATAAAACTGGAAAACTCATCTTCTGCGACTGTGCTAAGGAAACGCCACTGAAAAGAAGAAGTCTTTGCTACGATGATGAAGCTTTGAAAAAACGCACTAAGAATCCTCCTGCAGGAAGTGCATTGGCTATGGCACAGATGATAGGATCTTCTCTGATGACAGAAGAACTATACTATAGACTTCAGCAGCTTTCTGAATTCGATCTTAAAACATCTTCATGGATCATGACGCCTGAAGAGATCAGAACAAAAGGCGGGGCCTTGTTCTGTGAACGAAGATACGGAAAAGTCTTTACTTTTCATAACAGTGCGGATTCCTACTATTCTGTGCGAGGATTTCGTACTTATATAATGCTGTGAATTGATGTTATTTTGATAACGATATGATTTAAAGGATTATAATTTCAGATAAAAAAAGTACGGTTATTCCGTACTTTTCATGACCAATGGTCCCCAGAGTCGGGGTCGAACCGACATGGATTGCTCCACACGATTTTGAGTCGTGCGCGTCTGCCAATTCCGCCATCCGGGG
>CADCPE010000295.1 GCA_902803275.1 uncultured Erysipelotrichaceae bacterium | reverse complement strand
GCATCGATCGCATTGTTCGTACATCTTATCAGATCGTCATCACTAACGCCGATCATTTTTAACTGATTATGTTCATTTACAGTATCTGACATAGAGAAGATCATATTGTCAGTATTTACAGTGACCTTAAGTCCCCTTTTGATCATCTCTCTGATCGGATGGGAGGCATAATTCCTGCTTACCTTAACATTTGAAGATACGCATACTTCTAACGGGATCTGCCTTTCATAAAGCGCATCTATATATCTTTCGTCCTGTACACAGTTTATACCGTGTCCGATACGGTCGGGTTCCATTTTCAAGGCATCTATGATATGTTCCCCGATGCCCATTTCTCCGGCATGAAGCGTAAAAGGGATGCCTTTCTGTTTTGCAACCTTGAATAAAGGCGCATATTCATTGTAATCACAGTTATTTTCAAAACCAGCCAGATCAAGCCCAACCGCGCCTTTACCGAGCAGTTTTTCGGTAACTTCGATCGTTTCTTCGTTTTCTTTTAAATTGAATGAAGCGCTCTCGCCTTTATGCATCAGACAGTCGATTATCCCGACCTTTATAGGAAATTCATTCATGGCTCTTCTTGCACCATCCGTTACTGCTTTCAAGGCATCAAACTGGCTCAGGCCCTTCTTGCAGTGCTGCTGCGAGGCAAATCTTATTTCTGTATAAATGATCCCCAGATCGTTCATTCTTTTTGAAAGATCATATGCGGCTTCTTCAAGGTCCTCATAGTCCTGCAGAAGATCACAAACAAGTTCGAATTTTCTGATGCTTTGAGCAGAATGGTGACCATTGTTCGAAAACAGCAGACTGTAGAATTCCTCAAATGTCATATCTTTGTCTACAACGTTTCTCTGCAGAGCCTTTTTGTACGCCCACATTATGTTGAGCGAACCGTCAAGATGAAGATGAAGATCAATTTTAGCAGTATTCATTTTTCTGTCCTTTCCATAGAAAAAGTGCTTAAAAGCACTTATCTATTTATTCAGTATATTTTCAATTCTTTCAGCCTTGTCCAGAGTATCATCAACAATGAATGTAAGATCAGGAATCCTTCTCATGCTTACTCTTTTAGCAAGTTCTGATTTGATATGGCCTTTAGCCCTTCTTAAAGCATCAAGACCGTCTCTTTTCATGTAGTTTTTGCCAAGAAATGATACGTATACTTTGGCGGTCCTTAAATCAGGAGCTACATCAACAGCCGTAACGGTCGGAAATCCCAGCTTAGGATCGTTGATCTCCTGAGATATAATGACCGATATTTCTCTTAAAAGAATCGAATCGATCTTGTCTATACGAGCCATTATTCAGGTTTGACCTCCTGGTCAACATATCCTTCAATGATATCCATTTCCTTGATATCGTTGAAGTTTTCGATCGTCATACCGCATTCATAGCCTTCAGCAACTTCCTTGACATCATTTTCAAATCTTCTTAATGATCCAAGCTTGCCTGTATAAATTACGATGCCGTCTCTGATAAGCCTGATACCGCAGTCTCTTTGGATCTTGCCTTCAGTGATCATACATCCGGCGATCGTACCGATCTTGGATACCTTATATGTTTTTCTGACTTCAGCCTGACCGATGATGACTTCTTTATAGACCGGAGCAAGCATACCTTTCATAGCCGCTTCCATTTCTTCAACGGCTTTGTAGATAATATTGTGAAGTCTTATATCAACACCTTCATCCTGTGCCTTCTTTCTTACATTGGCATCAGGTCGAACATTGAAACCATAGATGACCGCATGAGAAACAGAAGCCAGAATGACATCTGATTCATTGATCGTACCGGCGGCATGTCTGATGACGTTTACCTTGACACCGCCGACATCAATCTTGCTTAAAGATGAAGCGACAGCTTCAGCCGTACCAGTTACATCGGATTTGACAATTACCGGGATCTCTTTGACATCTCCGGCATCGATCTGGGCCTTGAGATCATCAAGAGTCATGGCGGATGACGCATTCCTGTCCTTTTCAAGTTTTGCACGGGCTCTGGCCTGAGCAACAGCTCTGGCATCCTTGTCATCTTCAAAGACTTTGAAGTTATCACCGGCAACCGGAACATCGTTTAGACCGATGATCTCAACCGGAGTACCTGGCAATGCTTCGGTAATCTCCTGTCCCATATCATTGGTCATTTTTCTTACTTTGCCATAACAGGTACCGACAACTACGGAATCGGACTGTTTCAGGCATCCGTTCTGGATGAGCAGAGTAGAGACAGGACCTCTTCCCTTATCAAGTTTTGCTTCTATAACTGTACCAGTAGCAAGTTTCTTAGGATTGGCCTTCAGATCCCTTACTTCGGCAACGACCAGGATCGTTTCCAGGATATCTTTCACACCCATGCCTGTCTTGGCAGAACACTCGACATAGATCGTATCTCCGCCCCATTCTTCAGGCATCAGGCCTAGCTCTGACATGGCATTTTTGACTTTATCAGGATTGGCACCAGGTTTATCCATCTTGTTTATGGCAACGATGATCGGCACTCCTGCAGCTTTGGCATGGTCTACGGCTTCGATCGTCTGAGGCATGACTCCATCATCAGCAGCTACAACAATGATCGCGATATCAGTAACAGAGGCGCCTCTGGCTCTCATGGCCGTGAATGCTTCATGTCCCGGAGTGTCCAGGAATGTAACAAGCTTATCATTTACCTTGACCTGATAGGCACCGATGTGCTGTGTGATGCCGCCGAATTCTCCTTCAACAACACGGGAATTCCTTATATAGTCCAGCAATGTCGTCTTGCCATGGTCAACATGTCCCATGATCGTAACGATCGGGGCTCTTTCAACAAGATCTTTTGGATCATCTTCTTCAGTATCCAGCAGAGTCTCGTCTTCTTTAGGAGCTTCCTTGGTCGCATCGACATTGTATTCCATACAGATAAGTTCCACATTCTCATCATCGAGTGAAGAATTTATCGTAACCATTTTTCCCAGCATAAACAGGATCTTGATCAAATCTCCTGAATTTCGATGCAGTTTATTAGCTAAATCTCCTACGGTTATCCCTTCTTCATAAGTAATAGCCGTCACCTTATCTTCTTTTTTCTTTTCAAAAATCTGATTGTTTGGTCTATTAGATTTTTTGTTTAAATGTTTTTTATAAGTCTGTTTAGCCATTCTCTACCTCCTTCACTTGATTCTTCATTATGCTTCTGGCAAATCCCTCATCGGTTATGCCGACAGTCTTCACATTGTTCTTGCCTAGTGAAGTTGAGAGTTGTTCACTGTCATAGGCATCAATGTGTTCGATATTGTAGTAAAAACACTTCTTTTCATAGCGTTCCCGGCTCTTTTCAGACAGATCAGAAGCCAGAAATATCAATCTTACCTTACTGATCCTGTTGAAGATTTCTTCGCCCAGAACAGCTTTTCTGGCTTTATAGGCCAATCCAAGGATATTAAGTGTATTATCCATTTATTATCCTTGAGATCTCCTCATATACTTCTTCAGGTACTTCGACCTCCAGAGCTTTATCAAAGACTTTCTTCTTTCTGGCGATATCCAGAGCTTCATTGCTTCTGGAAAGATAAGCGCCCTTTCCGTTTAGTTTGCCGCTGAGATCTACTTTGACTTCCCCTTCAGGAGTTCTTACAATACGCAAAAGTTCCTTTTTCGGAAAAGATTCATTAGTGGCCAGACATCTGCGCATTGGGATCTTCTTCATTTAGTTCTCCTCGTAATAATCTTCGTATTCATCGAAATCGATGTCATCGTCGTTGATCCAGGAGTTTTCCATCTCTTCGGCTTCCTGAGCTTCGATCTCTTCGAGTTCTTCATCGGTATATACCGGACGGAAGTTCTCGTCATATTCCTTCTTTTCAAGATCTTCTGCTCTTACACGGCGATCTTCATCATCTTTCTTCTTTCTTCTCTTGGTCTCAGGTTTGCTTTCTTCCTTCTTTGAACTGTCTGCGAAGTCTTCGAACTTTGACTTGTATTCCGTCTTAGGAGTAAGAGGCTTTCTAGGTTCCTTCTTAGGTTTAGGTTCTTCCTCGACCTTTTCTTCTGTTTCCTTCTTTACTTCTTTCTCAGGTTCTTTCATCATCTCTTCAGATTCATCGCTCTTGGAAAGATTCTCATTAGGGATCTGAACTACTTCCTCAACTTTGGCTTCATCCATCTCTTCCAATGTAGTCTCATCAAATCCGGTATCGTTAGCGGCCATAGCTTCATCAAATTCAGCTTTTCTTCTGGCAGCTTCTTCCTGAAGTTCGAGGAACTTCTTCTGTTCTCTCTCCTTGATGATCCTTACCTGATCAGCCTTGAATTCTTCAACTAGCTTTTCTACATCCAGGCCCAGTTCATCGATCTCGGTCTGCGTCTTGATATCGATCTTGCGGTTTGTGAGCTTGACGGCCAGTTTGGCATTCTTGCCTCTTTTGCCAATAGCGACTGAAAGCTTGTCATCATCTACGACAACGACCAGCGGACGTTTGTTGTATTTTTCATATTCTTCGATAGCCTCATCCGTAAGTTCCGGATCAGTCAGACTGTTGGCATAGAAGCACGCTTTCACTTCAGCCGGTGATAAGGCATTCTTTACCAGTTCACCGATATCGTCATTCCATTCAAAGACGTCGACTTTTTCACCTTTTATCTCGCCGATGACAGCTTGAACTCTGGAACCTCTAGGTCCTATGCAGGCGCCGATGGCATCGACATCGTCGTTTCTTGAGTAAACAGCCATCTTTGTACGTTCGCCGGCATCTCTGGCAATAGCCTTTATTTCAACAAGACCTTGAGCTATTTCCGGAACTTCCTTTTCAAACAGCCTTCTGACAAACATGGCATCAGCACGTGATAAAACGACCTGTGAACCTTTGGAGTTCTTGGAAACTTCCTTGATTATGCATCTGATTGACTGGCCTTCACGGTAGACATCATTAGGGATCTGTTCAGATTTCAAAAGGATGCCGATTGTATTCTTGATATCGACAAGAATGAATTTATCTTCAATTGTTTTGATGATTCCGGAGATCAGATCTGATTCCTTATCCTTGTATTCATCATAGACCCGCTGTTTTTCGTATTCCTTGATCCTTTGCTTAAGCATCTGCTTGGCAACGTTTATGGAAGTACGTCCGATCTCATTGAAATCGACTTCTTCTTCGATCATATCACCGACCTTTACTTCCGGATTGAGCTTAACAGCTTCGGAATAAAGGATATCGAGAGTCTCATCAAAAGTCTCTGTTTCATCATCTACCACCATCAGCTGATGATAGACATGAAGCTCGTTCTTTTCAATGGAAACTCTGACTACTGCTTCCGGTGCATCGATGTGCTTCTGATAAGTCTTGGCGATGGCTTCCTTTAGTGTATCCAGCACGAATTCAGGATCAACTTTTCGATCTTCCTCGAAAAGTCTCATACCATCAATAAAATTTTTGTTTTTTAGACTAATGCCACTCATTTTATCTCTCCTTTAGAATTTAACGGCATAACGCACTTTTTTAGTATTTTTGTATTCTATCGAAACATTCTTGGTTCGGTTTTTTTCCTTGGTATCAAGACTGATTACGCCATTGCAGTAAGATTTGAAAGTACCGTAGTATTCACTGTCTTTCGTCTTTACATAGATGTACTCACCTATAGCCTTTTTAAGTTCATCTTCATTTCGGATCGGTCTTTCTGCACCGACATTGGAAACATCAAGGAAATAATTGTCTTCAAATTCATCTTCATATCTGTCAAGATAAGCTGACAGCTTATTCGATATCTCCTCAAGTTCATCCATATTCAGTTTTTCATCAAGCAGAACGCTTAATGTCTGATCGTTTTTGTGATAGGAAACTTCAAACAGTTTTACTTCATTTTCCTTACAGAATTCTTCCAAGGCGTGATTGATCTTTTCTAAGTTCATGTTCCTCCAGGTAATAATTAAGGAGCGATCACTCGCTCCTAATACCTTATGATTATATTATTATTTGACTCTGTTTTTCAATAGGTTTGGCTATTTTTTGGCTATTGAAAGGATCTTCAGAAGAAGTTCGACGACTTTTTCACCGTCTTCCTTGCACCAGAATTCATGAACACCATGGAAATTCTGGCCTCCGGTACCCAAGTTCGGACAAAGAATTCCGTTCCAGGTGAGACTCGCACCATCCGTTCCGCCTCTGATCGCAACAGATCTGAATTCCAGTCCGACTTCAGACATGGCTCTTTTCACAAGATCGATCGGTTCTTCATGACCGATAAACTTTTCCTTCATGTTCCGATAGGAATCGACCAGCTTAAGATCAATCACATCATAACCATATTTATCGTTCAGCTTATCTCTGATGATCTCAAAATCGTGTTTCTGTTTGTTGAGAAGACCAATATCATGATTTCTGATGATGTACTGCATCGTGCAGGATGCGACTTCACCTTTGATACCAAGCAGGAGATTGAAGCCTTCATATCCTTCGGTCTTTTCCGGCAGTGCATCCTTATCCATCATGTCATGGAATTCATGAGCTACCTGAATGGCGTTGACCATTTTGTTCTTGGCAGATCCCGGATGGACCGATATGCCTTTGACATTAACAATCGCTGTTGCTGCATTGAAATTCTCATATTCCAGTCCGTTTGGTTTATCACCATCGATCGTATAGGCAAAATCAACCTTAAACAGATCATAGTTGAAATGTTCCGTACCCCTGCCGACCTCTTCATCAGGTGAGAAGCAGACTCTGATCGGACCATGGATGATATCAGGATTATTGATCAGTGTTTCCAGGGTCTGCATGATGATGGCTATACCTGCTTTATCATCAGCTCCCAGAAGTGTATTCCCGTCTGTTACGACAAGGGTCTTTCCGACATAATCTTTCAGATTCGGAAATCTTTGAACTGTCGAATAAAGATCTTCATTCAGTTTGCTATCTGAGCCATCATAGTTTTCGATGATCCTTGCTCTGACATCTTTTCCAGATGCCTGTTCGGAAGTATCCATATGTGCAATAAGACCGATCGCAAGATAATCCGGATCGCCCGGAAGATAGCCGTATACATAGCAGTTATCATCCAGAATCACCTCTTGCAGTCCGAGTTTTTCCAGCTGTTCCTTCAGATGTCTGGCAAGCAGCCATTCTTTTTCACTGCTTGGAAAGCTTTCGGAACTTTTATAACTGGTCGTTTCATAAGATACATAATCCAGCAGTTTGTCAATAAGCATATTTATCTCCTCCTAGAAAAGCGAGATCTGATTAGATTCATCAAGACCGTTCAATACTCCAAGATCTGACAGTTTTTTGCACAGAGTGGTAGAAAGCTGGGTTCGATCCATAAGATCCTCTTTGGAAAGGAAATCTCCTTTTTCTCTGGCTTCAACAATCGATACGGCAACGTTGTCACCCAGACCGTCAAGGACCTTGAATGGCGGTATTATCTCATGATGGTCATCAGGATTGACGGTAAATTCAGTAGCCAAAGAACGGTAAAGATCGATATTTGTGAGCCTGTAGCCTCTAGATGCCATTTCATAGCAGACCTCCAGCGTATCAAATATATCCTTTTCCTTCTTGTTGGCTTCACGGTTATTGATCTTGTATCTTAATTCCTGCATTCTGGCATAGATCGAATCCGCATCCTTGATCATGGTTTCGATCTCATAGGCATCGCATCTTAATGAAAAATAGGAGACGTAATAGTATTCCGGATGATATACCTTGAACCAGGCCACGCGCACAGCCATGATGCAGTATGCAACGGCGTGGGCTTTCGGGAACATATATTTGATCTTCTTGCAGGAATTGATATACCAGGCCGGGACATCATGTGCCAGCATCTTGGATTCTTCACTTTCCGTCAGGCCCTTTCCCTTTCTGACATGTTCCATGATGTTGAAAGCATCCAGCGGTTCAAGTTCATGCGAAAGCAGATATGACATGATATCATCTCGACATCCTATGACATCAGAAAGCTGAATGCCTCCTCTGATCAGATCCTGAGCGTTGCCGCGCCATACATCGGTTCCATGTGAAAGGCCTGAGATCTGTACCAGTTCAGAGAATACCTTAGGTCTTGTCTCTTCGATCGTACTTCTGGTGTTGAGAGTTCCAAATTCCGGCAGCCCGCAGGCACCAGTCTTTTCCTGATAGTTCGGATTGGTGATATTCAAAGCTTTTGATGAATAGAATAAAGACAATACTTTTTCATCATTCATCGGGATCGTCTTGACATCTATTCCGGAAATATTCTCAAAAAGTCTCATTGCCGTAGGATCTACATGGCCAAGAATATCAAATTTGAGCAGATTGTCCGAAAAGTCATGATATTCAAAATGGGTCGATCTCCAGGCGGCATCCTTATCATTGGCCGGATACTGTATAGGAGTTACATCTTCGATCTCCATGTCATCAGGCAGTACGACAATACCACCGGCATGCTGGCCGGTCGTTCGTTTAACACCTTCACATCCTGAAGCCAGACGCTGTCTTTGAGCTCTGGACATATTGGTGATATCCTTTTCTTCGCAATATCCTGATACATAGCCGAAAGCCGTCTTTTCCGCAACAGTCGAAATAGTACCTGCTCTGAAGACGTTTTCTTCGCCGAATATCTCTCTTGTAAAAAGATGTGCCTTAGGCTGATAGTCGCCAGAGAAATTCAGGTCTATATCAGGGATCTTGTCGCCTTCAAATCCCAAGAAGGTCTCAAAAGGAATATTCTGTCCGTCACCGGTCATCTTTGATCCGCAATCCGGACAGTTCTTATCAGGAAGGTCATATCCGGAGGCTACATCCTTCATCCATATGAGTTTGTGACATTTAGGACAGATATAATGCGGAGGTAATGGATTTACTTCCGTAATATCCGATAGCGTCGCTACAAGTGAAGATCCGACCGAACCTCTTGATCCGACGATATAGCCGTCATCATTCGATCTTTTGACCATCAGATGACATACAAAATATATGACGCCGTAACCGTTGGAAATGATCGAATGCAGTTCCTTCTCTATTCGGTCTTCAATGAATTCCGGAAGTTTCTCACCATAAAGCCTGTGGGCATTGTAATAGACGAATTCCCGCAGATATTCATCCGCATTGATGACATCGTGTCTTTTGGTAAACGGCTCCTCAATGATGTTGCATTTTCTGGCAATGGCGATCGCATCATTGATCTTTGGAGGCTTAAGCTCATCAGAAAACGGTTTGATGCTATCACACATGTCCAGGATCTTGTTGGTATTGGCAATGACCATATCGCTGATGAGTTTTTCATCCTTGAGCCATGAAAAAGCATCCAGCATCTCTCTGGTATTCAAGTAGCGCTGATCAGGAGTGACCTGTCTCGCTCTTTTTTCTTTGTCATAAAGATAAAGAGGATGATGGACGCCACCGATTGCCTGTGCACTTATATATACATCTCTCAGGATCTTTTCTTCTTTTCTTACATAATGCACATCGCCTGTGGCTACAACGATCTTGTTTTGTCTCAATGCTTCATCAATAATGTCCTTCAGATAACACTTGAGTCTTTCCTTATCGAAAAGTTCTCTGTCTTCGTAGAGAAAACGGTAGTTTTCCAGAGGCTGGATTTCTATATAGTCATAGAAAGAGATCGTCCTGGCCAGTTCTTCCTTTGATCTGGTAGAAGCGATTTCAAAAACCTCCCCGTTGAGGCAGGCCGAGCCTATGAGCAGATTCTTGCGATGATCATTAATCGTTTCCTTGAATATGCGCGGTTCCGCAATGAATTCAGAATTGGTATCCTTAGTATTCGCTTTTCCAAAGACAGCCAGAGTATCGGTATTGGAGATAGAGACAAGTTTGAACAGGTCTTTCAGACCTTCCTGATTCCTGCATATAACACTTGTATGGAAGGCTCTGTTTTTGACGAATGCATCCTCATCCTGGAAGTCCTTAAGCTCATTTAAGGTATTTATATTATTCTTGGCCAGATCCTTAAGCATGAAATTGAAGACCTGAGCCAGCACATCGGCATCATAATTGGCCCTGTGGGCTACATCTTCATCATACGGAATGTTATAGGCACGGCACATGTTGCCAAGACGGTAGGCTCTTCTGTTTTTAAGCAGTGATCGGGAAAGATCGAGCGTATCGATGACCGGATTCCTAAGAGGTTCCTCACCGATTCTTTTCAATTCAGAATTAAGGAAACCGTAGTCAAAGGCGGCATTGTGGGCAACAAGTACTCTTCCTTTGACGAAATCCCTGATCTCATCCTTGCATTGGGCAAATGTCCTGGCATCTTTGACATCATCTTCCGTAATGTGTGTCAGATTTTTGACGTTTCTTGAGATATCTATCGGCGGTTTGATGAAAAAGTCCTTCTCTTCTACGACGGTGCCTTTTCTCATCACGACAGCGCCGAATTCAATTATATAGTCATATTCGGTCGAAAGGCCGGTTGTTTCCAGGTCAAATACGACGTATTCGCATTCCGAAAGCAGATCATCATTGGAGTTGTATACGATATTCAGATGCGGAGAGACCATATTCATCTCGCAGCCGTACAAAAGCTTAAAGTCAGGTTTATTATCACCTGCTGATTTCATGATCCCTTTATAGGCACCGTATGCTTCGTGGAAACCCTGAAGACATAAATGATCAGTTATTGCCAGACCTCTGTGACCCATTTCATATGCCGCATTCACAACTTCACTTGGGGAACAGACACCATCCATTTCCGATAGCTTGGTATGCATATGCAGTTCAACTCTTTTCAAAGGTTCTTCATCCTTAAGATCGTCGATCTTATCGATGAATTCTATCTGATCCGGTTCAAAGATGTAGTCGTTCGCAAAGTTGTCAAAACGGTAATTGCCATAGAAAACTGCACATTTGCCTTCTTTATTCTTTTTGAGTTCTTCCTTGGTAAAACGTCTGTTCTCGACGAACTTCACAACGACTGCATTGCTTTCATCTTTTACATAGACAGTCTGAATGATCGTATTTGTGCGGGTCGTTCTCTCATCGATCTTGAACATCTCCCCGGTGAATTTTACATTGTATAAAGTATCGACAAGATCATCTATCTTAAGTTCCGTATATTCCTTGTTTTTGCGCTTGTAGAATGTCTTTTCTCCGGTCTTGCTGAAATTGCTTGCCGGTTCTGGTTTTTTTACAGGCTGCGGTTTGGCTTCAACTTCAACGACATCATTTGTTTCTATACTGTTCATTTTCATGGAGATCGTTTTGTGATAGCCAAGATCATAAAAGCACAGGATCAGTTCCTGAATATATGCCTGATCAAGATCATACTCATTAGTATCCGTATATGATAAAGAAAAACCGTCAGGATCGATTATCGGTACACAGTTTTTGAAGCCATCGTTATTCTTGCGATACTCATCAAGATAAAGATTTATTTCTTTTAAAGGAAG
>CADCPE010000294.1 GCA_902803275.1 uncultured Erysipelotrichaceae bacterium | reverse complement strand
TTTTCTAAAAGTTTTGATCGCAAAGAGGAACACAAGATCGAAGCAGCCTATGCTGTGCTGGCTTTTATCGACAGACAACTGGTCAAGAAAGACTATTTCCGCGATATCATTTCCAGTTCGGTAAGATACAATAAGAAGCTGCTGATTATCTATCTTGAAGATGTGATCCTTGATGCGACACTGACTATGCAAAGTGAGGCTCAGCAAGCCCTGTTTCTTCATAACTACGCCAGTGATAAAGAATTCCTCGAGACTTTCAGAAAAGCCGAGATCTTCAACCGCGTATCACTGACGCCTGCTCAATTGAAAAATCAACGTCGTCGCAGCATTTCGCTTTTCGCTTCTATAATAGTTGCAGCACTGGCACTGTTTGTGCTGGTCGTGAGACCTTTACTTGTAGAAGATACCGACTCTAAAACCATGGAGATTCTGGGGCTGCAGGGGCTTTCAAAACAGGAACTGGAGTCCATTAAGGAATTAAGGATCATCGGCAACGAAGTAAAGGATACTTTCGTCCATGGCTGGTATGAAAACAATGACCGTTCTTTCATCGTTTATGATCAGGAAAAAGATGATATGATGGTCCGTCAGGAAGCTATTGCAGCAGGAACGATCGATGATGTTTCCGATCTTGTTCAGCTTAAGAATCTGGAGGTCCTGCAGATCGAGGGCCAGCAGATAAAGGATATAACACCGCTGTTTGAACTGAAGAAACTTCATTCGCTGTCCATCAACTGCAATCCGATCAGTTCCCTGGAAGGCATTGAAAAGCTGCAGAATCTGACCTGGCTCGATATCTGTGCGACCGATGTGAGCGATCTTAGTCCTGTATATGGCCTGAAAAATCTTGACGGCTTGCAGATCGACAACACCTATATTAGTGATATCAGCGGAATAGAAGATCTTAAAAACCTCACCAATATTCACCTTCAGGGTACTTACGTAAAGGATATTCCTGTCGGACCAAGACTGAACTATTTTGAAGTCAATAACACAAAGATAAGTGCGATCCCGGATTTTAAAGGCCAGGAAAATGTCAGCTTTTCGGCCAACAGCAACAATATCAGGGATATCTCCAATCTTGACAGCGCAAAAAGTTATGACCTCCTGCAGTTTGAAGCCAACCGCGATGCCTATGAACTGGTAAACAGGCTAAAGGGGATCCCGATCAGATCTTTCATGGTATCGGGCTTGCAGATCAGAGATCTTAATGATCTCAAGGGTCTTACGATAACTTATGAACTGAATATCGCGGGTTGTTCTCTGAGTTCGCTAAGTGGACTGGAGAATTTTGAATCGATCAGAAGAATCGATCTCAAATATGCCGAAAACCTTAGAGACCTCAGACCCTTACTGGATCTGCCTCAGCTTCAGTTTCTGACGATCTCACCTGAGATGCAATGGATGGAAGACCAGCTTGAAGGCAAAAGATTTGAACTGATAATCAGAGATGACTAAATGAAAAACTGGAAATATAAACCTTACTATGGACCGGATGATTTCATTTTCATCAGAGTCCACAGGAAAGATGAAAAACTTGGTCTGCAGATAGCCGAAAGACTTCTTCAGAGAAAGATTCGGGTCTTTTTTGATCGCGTTGATGAGGCGATACCCGAAGATGTCGCAGCCGGCATTCTCAACTGCGACAAGGCGATCTTCATTTTGAGCAAGGAAGCCTGCGAAAATCTTGATATGCGCAACTCCATCAACTATGCCTTCAAGGAAAAAAAGAAGATGTACTGCATCAAGGATAAGGGCTTCACACCGACCCATGGCTTGGATATGCAGCTGGCCAATGTCGACATGATCGAGACAAATGATGCTGAGACAATAATAAATGAACTGGAGAAAAGGGGTGTCCTTAGCGATAATCTGAAAGGACAAGGGCTGGTCTATAAGGAAGATAACAGCAGGAAAAAACTTTCACTGATCATCCTGGGAATAACGATGATCCTTTTTGTGATCACCTCTTTCTTCTTGATCAGAAACCGTCTTGCCTATGTGAATTCACCTGAATATCTGCTTAAGGACGTCAATGGCAGTGAGTATCTTGATATCTCCGGTTTTGATGAAAGAGCTCTTAAAGCTCTTAAAGGCATGTCGATCGGCACTTTGAACATGGATGGCATGGGTATAAAAGATATTTCCGATATCGTTGATATCAATGTGAAGGAAGTGATCATTTCCCATAATCCTGAAGTATCAACGCTCTGGTATCTTAAGAAGTGCGATGGTTTAAAGAAAGTTACGGTCTCGGAAGACATGCTTAAATATGTAAGAGATCTGCTTGGCGATGAAATGGAGATAAGGGTAGTCAAATGAGTAACAGAACTCCGGCTTACGAAGGAAAAGAACCTTATATCTTTGTCAGTTATGCCCATAAGGACAGGGATGTTGTTTTACCTGTGATCGCTTTTCTCTACGAAAACAGATACCGCGCCTGGTATGATGAAGGCAT
>CADCPE010000293.1 GCA_902803275.1 uncultured Erysipelotrichaceae bacterium | reverse complement strand
GACCTCCATTGCCGGACGAAGGGGCAGGACCTGAAAACCGATGATCACGAATCCGATAAGAAAATACGCGACCCGCACAGCAGCAGAAACAAAAGGAACCGAAACGGCACGGTCAGGAAAACGCCTGTTGAACTCTTTTATTTTTCTTTCGATCGAAAGAAAAATAATGAAGTAAATAATTATGATCAAAACAACGAGTATCAGGAAATTCCTGAAGCCGTTTGCAAAGTAATCATCTAATTTCATGTTGCCTCCCGTTTATTTCAGTAAAGAATATCTTTTAATATATTTTAAAACATAATCACTGTTTTTCCTGTCATATTGGTTTGAAATGGCTATAATAATAAGTAAAAGTAATATAAGGAGAAAGTTTATGAAATTATCTACAGCTCAAAAGATTCTAAAGATTGTCGGTATCCTGACAATAATCGGTGCTATCTTTGTAATTGTTCTGGGTGCTGTGGCTTTAGCCAGCACAGGTTCAGCAATTCAGGGCGATCCGTCAGCAATGAACAGAACAGAGACCAGCCGTTTAGGACTTATCATTCTCGGCGGTGCCGGACTTATCCTCGGCGGCGTTTTCGATCTTGTTACAGGTATCCTTTCAGTCGTTTCATCCAAGAACGGCAAGTTTGCGAAAGCTACTTTGATCCTGACAATCATTTCTTTTGTATATTCACTTGTTCAGTCTATATCCAATTATTCAAAGCAGGGTTTCACTACTTCCAGTGTAATTTCTTTGGCCGTTCAGATAATTATCGCTGTTTTGATCTGTGTAGCAGCCAATACAGCAAAAGTTGCATACGAAGAAGGAAGAGAAGCTTAATAGTTTTCACGGAAATCAGTTTGGAAAAAATGCGGTTTGCTTAGTGTGTGAGCTGCATTTTTTTATTTGAATTCAAGCATCTGCCGATCGAGCGGGCTTGCTTGTCAAAACAGCATAAACGAAGGTATCATAAACTTAATGCAGAATTTATGCGGCAGTTTCCAAAAAACAATAAAGAAAGCACGATCCATTTTTATTGCATGACACAATTGAGTTTTCTGCAGAATTTTTGATCTAAAAAAGCGGAGGAATATAAAAAGATGACAACAAAACAAGATCTGCTGAATCAGTCTTATGCTTCAATCATTGCCTGTGACAAGGCCAGGGAGATCCTTGAACTGTATGAAAACGGTAAAAGGAGTGCAAGATATGATGATCAGATTTTTGATCACCTTGCCCAGCAAAACGGCAAAGGAAAGTTTTTTCTGAGCTCGAAGATCGACAGATATATACAGGAAGAAAGCAAAACCGAAAAGCAGGACAGTGATCCTTATTTTGTCCTGTATCTGGATGAGCTTCCTGTATGCCTGATCAGAGCTCAGGCCAACGAAGATCCTGAACAGAATTGGGAATCCTATGATTATCCGATAAATGATAAGAGATTTTCTGATCTGATCAAAACGGGTAAATTCTATGTTCTCAATGCCAGCAACTACGGTCTGTATCTGATAGGAGAGAATGATTACTATCCTGTTTCAGATTCTCCTTTTGAAGAGGATGATTTCTTTAGTAAAGTCAAGAAAATCGGCATCTCCCTTGATGATATGAAGATCGTAAAAAATGAACTGGATCTTAAGCTGATCGATAATCTTGACGTAGAGATCAGGGAATATGATTATGATTCCCTGAACGAAGAGAATATTGAACAGATCAAAAACTTTATGGAAGAAAACGGAGAAGACTATAAAGACTGCTGCCTGATCGGACCGATCCCGATGTATCAGTATGGTTTCATCTCCTTAAACAGAATTGAAGTGCGAGATCTTGACAGAGAAAATGAAGCCATGTGTTTCAAACTGGTCAAGAATGATAAAGTAGTAGGCTATATGCATTATGATTCGTATGATGAGGGCAGTGACTCACAGATAAGCTGTGACCAGAATGAGGCTGACAAGGCAGAAAAGGATATTCATAAGTATTACGCAAGTCTTTCGCCTTTAGGCTATATCTTTGAAGACAAGATCGTTGTAGAGGATACAGATGATCCTGATCGTTC
>CADCPE010000292.1 GCA_902803275.1 uncultured Erysipelotrichaceae bacterium | reverse complement strand
TGCCTTCTGCAACGAATTTGGCCTGATAGGCCGTCATAGGCTCACCTTCCACAAAATAATTTCTGTCAGTTTCCTGAAGTTTAAAAGAAGACTGAGCGAAGTAATCAAGAGAATCATCAAAAAAGCCTTCATTGTCCGTCTTGAAAATGATCATCCCCTCATCTTTCAGTATCTTTTCATATCCTGAAAGAAAAGGCATATATGTCAGCCTGCGCTTGTGGTTGCGTTTTTTCGGCCATGGATCAGAAAAATGCAGATAGATGAGATCGACGCTGTTTTCATCAAACAGTTCTTCCATATATCCGGCATCCTTAAGCATGACCCTGAAATTAGCAAGCTCCCGCTCCTGAGCTTTTTTGATCGCTCTGGCAACGCAGGTCTCTTCCCTTTCGATACCGATATAGAATATATCGGGATTGGCGGCTGCTGATTCGCAGATAAAATCGCCCATTCCCATCCCTATTTCTATATAAAGGGGCTTATCAAGCTTAACCCCTTTCAAAGACTCGATCAGATACTGGTTTTCATTTTCCAGAAACGGTGAAACCCATTTCTTTTTTCTCATGCGCATACAACTATTTTACTACGAATGTCTGTTTATTACGCTATGGAAAATCGGATTGGATTAGAATAGTTATGGAGGATCTAACTATGAACACACGAATAAAGAATGTATTGGACAGAAGTGAGGCCGATGAAATACTGATAAGCGATCCGCTGGCGATCTATTATCTTATAAATAGAAAATTCTCACCCGGTGAAAGGTTTCTGGGTCTTCTGATCAAGAAAGACATGAGACCTAAACTGTTTTTAAATATACTGTTTCCTTGTGAAGAGATAGACGGGGTAGATATCGTTTCGATAAATGATACCGATATATTGACTGATGTGCTTTCCGATCATATCGATCCGGATTCAATACTTGGTGTCGACAAGACTCTGCAGGCGAGATTTCTGCTGCCGATGCAGGAAGCAAAGCTTGCCCGCAAATTCATCAACGGTTCTTTGGCTGTAGACAAGACCAGAGCTATAAAGGATGAGGAAGAAAAGCAGCTGATGAGAAAATCGTCAAAGATCAATGATGAAGCCATGGCGATATTCAAGACGCTGGTAAGAGATGACATCAGTGAAAAGCAGGTAGCCGATCAGCTTCTGGATATATACAGGAGCCTTGGTGCTGAAGGATTCTCCTTTGAACCGATCATAGCATTCGGCAAGAATGCAGCCGATCCTCATCATATGCCTGATGATACGAAACTGAAATACGGTGATGTGGTGCTGATCGATGTCGGCTGTACATATAAGGGCTACTGTTCCGATATGACCAGAACTTTCTTCTATAAGAAAGGTCCGAATAAGGATCAGGAAAAGATCTACAATCTGGTCAGGAAAGCCAATGAAGACGCACAAAGATACGTGAAAGAAGGTGTCCGTCTCTGCGATATCGATAAGACGGCAAGAGATGTGATCTCTGATGGCGGCTATGGCAGATATTTCAGTCATCGTCTGGGACATTTCATCGGCATCGAAGACCATGAATACGGTGATGTTTCTAGTGCCTTTAAATACAAGTGTGAAACCGGCAACATCTTCTCTATCGAACCGGGCATCTATGATCCTGAAACAATGGGCTGCAGGATCGAGGACCTGGTTATAGTGACCGAAGATGGCTGTGAAGTTTTGAACAGTTATCCTCATGACATCGAGATAATAGGATAGACTTCCTTTCTTTTGTCTTTGACTGCATTTATTCTGCGATCTTATAATTAAGAAGCGAAAGACTATGAACAGAAAGAAAATAATCGTCATCTTAAGGCATAATCAGACATTTGATCAGCTCAAGCAGATCCTTGCGGAGGAATACGATCTTTTGGAAATAGCCGACAAAGTAAAAGCCAAGGAGCTCATCGATTCTGACAGCGAGAATATTGTAGGCCTTGTATTTGAAGCGTCAAGAGCCATTGACGACAATTTTTCTTTCACCAAAGATCTTGAACAGGACAAACGTTTCATCGAGATCACCGCTATCGCCGTATCATTGAAAGAAAATCATGACGAAATAATCAAATGCATAAGTAACGACATAAACGAATACATAGCTGCCCCATTTAACAGAGATCTTGTCTTGTTGAGGATCAGGAATGCGATCCGTTCCAAGGACTCTACCACTTTCGCGGAGATCGAAAACATCCTTAAGGAACTGCCTTCAAACATCTATTTCAAAGACACTCATGCCCGATACGTGTTCATCACTCATCTCTGGCATCATGTCAATGTAGGAAACGAGCCTAACTGGACGATCAGAGGCAAGACCGATATCGATATCAGAAAAGACAAAGAAAACGCAGAAAAAGCGTATCAGTCAGATCTGGAGATCATCAGAAACGACAAAGGAACATCCTATATCATCGAAGAAAACGACGATGGCATCAAGGAGTATCTTGAGCTGATAAAAATGCCTACCCATGATGAAAACGGCAATGTGACAGGGATCATAGCTCTGATCAACGATGTCACGGAAAAACAGCTGCTGAAGAAAGAACTGGAAAAGCGTTCGACGACCGATTTCCTGACCGGTGTCATGAACCGGCGGGCTTGCCAGGAGAATATTCAAAGACAGCTAAGCATAAACAATAAAGGTACCTTGCTGATGATCGATGTCGATGATTTCAAACATGTCAACGATACCTACGGTCACAACATCGGTGATGAAGTTCTGATCAAAGTTGCCAGCATCATCAAAAACAATGTTGAAGAATATGATCTTGTAGGCAGGATGGGCGGAGATGAGTTCATTGCCTTCCTTTGCACCAATACCGATGAAAAACATGCCTGTCAGGTTGCCCAGAAAATCATCGATGAGATCAAAACAGGTTTCAGTGATAAAGAGTACGAGAAGGATGTATCTGTTTCTATCGGCATAGCTATATGCAAGGGCGAACACCTGTCGTTTGAGAAAATGTACACCACTGCCGACAAGGCCCTCTACAATGTAAAGAACACTGTCAAAGGCACATACTGTCTCTAGGAATGTGAACTCATGAATAATAAAGAAAGCCATAACATCTGCGTTATGGCTTTATTTGATCTTGTTATTTCTTGCCGAAGAATCTTACTTCTCCAAGGTGTTTTTCTTCCCTGACTTCTTCAGTTTCAGGCTTTTCGTTTTTTGGAGCTCTTTCTTCCTTGGCTTTCTTTTCAGGTTTTGGCAGCAGTTCCTTGGCTGAAACATTCACTCTGCCCTTCTCGTCGATCTCCATGACCTTGACCTTGATGATGTCACCGATCTTAAGGACATCTTCAGGCTTGTTTACTCTTTCATGACTGATCTTTGATACATGAAGCAAGGCGTCCTGACCTTTGAACAGTTCAACGAAGCAGCCGAATTTTTCCATTCTGACGACCTTGGCATCGTAGATCTCACCGATCTTAGCTTCTCTGGTGATCTCATCGATCATATCCTTGGCCTTCTGGATTGCTTCTTTGGATGTATGGTAGATCACGACTTTACCGTCATCATCAATATCGATCTTGACATCATCACATTTTTCAATGATATCGTTAATGACTTTGCCACCTGTACCGATGACTTCTCTGATCTTATCAGAAGGAATATTGAAGGTGACCATCTTAGGAGCATATTCTGATACTTCCTCACGTGGTTTTTCAATAGCGGTAGCCATATTGTCAAGGATCTCCATTCTGCCCTTATGAGCCTGAGCGAGAGCTTCCTTGAAGATCTCTCTTGTGATACCTTTACACTTGATATCCATCTGTAAAGCTGTGATACCGTCTCTTGTTCCGGCGACCTTGAAGTCCATATCACCGTAATGGTCTTCCATACCCTGGATATCTGTAAGGATCGAATAGTTTTCACCAGTCGTGATCAGACCCATTGCCACACCGGCAACAGGAGCCTTGATCGGAACACCGGCAGCCATTAAAGACATTGATCCGGCACAGATCGAAGCCTGTGAACTTGAACCGTTGGATTCAAGAACTTCCGCAACCGTTCTGATCGCATATGGGAATTCTTCTTCCAAAGGGATCACCTGCAGCAGGGCTCTTTCGCCTAATGCGCCATGGCCGATCTCACGACGGCCAGGAGAACCCATTCTGCCGACTTCACCGACACAGTAAGGCGGGAAGTTGTACTGATGCATGAATCTCTTT
>CADCPE010000291.1 GCA_902803275.1 uncultured Erysipelotrichaceae bacterium | reverse complement strand
TCTGGCGCCATACAACTGTGAAGTGAAGGTCAGCGAAGCCTGAGGGAAGGCGTCGACAAAGACATAAACGTATTCTTCGATCGCGTTTGCGGCGGTATTGGCTGCCACAAAATCCGAACCGAAGGAATTGATGCTGGACTGAATGATCATGTTGCTGAAAGAGAATATCTGGTTCTGGATCGCCGAAGGGATGCCATACTGCAGCATTTTTCTAACGATTCTTGAGTCATACAGTGATCTGTCAATTATCAGCTCTTTATTCCTTATCAGTCTATACAGGGCCAGCAGACAGGCAAAGCTTTGAGAGATGAGAGTAGCTATCGCAACGCCCTGTACATTCATCTTAAAGACGATCACAAACAATAGATTCAGTATCACATTAAGCGCTCCTGACAGCGCCAGATAAAGCGTCGGTCTTCTGGTATCGCCTCCTGCTCTTAGTACTGCCGTTGAAAAATCAAATATGCCTATAGCGATACCGCATAGAAAATAGATCCTGAGATAGCTTGCGGAAAGATCGATTATATCTAAAGGAGTAGAAAGAAGCTTGAGAAAAGTTGAGGCAAAAACAACACCGATCAAAGAGATGAGGGTCCCTGCGCTCAATCCTATCAGAATCGCGCAGAATACCGCATTCTTCAGCCTTTCCCTGTCGCCTGATCCGATCATGCGTGAGATATAGACGTTGGCCCCCATTGAAAGGCCCTGTATGCCCCACATGAAAAAGATAGTTATCGGAGATGTTGTCCCGACAGCCGCCAAGGCGTTCTCGCTGCCGAAGTTGCCGACAACGATCGTATCCGCAAAATTGAAAGTTATCTGCAGGATGTTTGCCAGCATGAGTGGCCAGGCAAACATCAGGACGTTGCTTAAAAGCGGTCCGTTTACGATGTTTAGTTCCTTATTCTTTTTCACGATAACATCTTATCACGAGATCTATTTAACCATGTTTCCTTCCTGTTTCCTGATGGTCTTTCTCATGATGAAGATCCAGGTCAGGAAATGGACAGCACCGGTAATCATCCAGCTTAGCGGATAGGAATAGTATAGTGTTTCAATGGTCGGAGAACTTCTGAAGATGGTCATGACCCAGAAGATCCTGAAGACACAGATGCCCATGAGCGATACGATCATCGGTCCGATCGAAGCTCCCATGCCTCTTAAGGATCCGACCAGCGCTTCCATCGCTCCGTAGATGAAGTAATAACGCGTCACGATCCTAAGCTTCAGCATGCCTGCTTCAATGACGGCAGGATCGCTTGCGTATATGCCAAGCAGCATTTCTCCGTTTCTGTAGGCTCCTTCGCCGCTAATGAACCCAAAGGCGATCGCCAGCACTTCACTGACCGCCAGGATCTTTGGCACTCTTTTGACCTGTCTAGCTCCGACGTTCTGGCTTGTGAAAGTCAGACAGCCCTGATAGATGGCTACAGTCGTGTTGTAGACAAATTCGCTGATCGAAGAAGCAGCGCCGTTGCCGGCCATGACGATCGGTCCAAAGCTGTTGATCGAAGACTGGATCAGGACGTTGCTGATGTTGAAGAAAGTCGACTGGATGCCAGCCGGCAGACCTACTTTGGCAATTTCCAGCACGGCATCTTTATCTATATAGAGATGTCTGATCTCCAGATGTACGAGGCCTTCATCTTTGATAAGCGTCATCAGCACGATGAACGCCGATACATAGGAAGATATCGAAGAGGCCAGGCCTACGCCTGCCACATCCATTTTTAATACAACGACAAAGAACAGATTTAATGTGGCGTTGAGTACACCCGCAACAACCAAAGCGATCAGCGGCCTTTTGGTGTCGCCCTTGGCTCTTAAGGTTGCGGCAGAAAAATTGAAAGTCATCGTGGCGATCATGCCGGTGAAATAGCAGCGCAGATAAAGGGTGCTCTTGTCGATGACGTTAAGCGGGGAGCTCATCCAGATCAGAAACTGTCTGCAGAAAACGATGCCGATAAAAGTCAGAAGCGCTCCGAAAATAAGCGCAATAGATATCGAAGTATGAACGGCTTTCTGAACGCTGTCATAATCTCTTGAACCGATCCTTTTGGCAATGCATACCGTCGTACCGACTGAAAGGCCGACAAACAGATTGACCACCAGAGCGACCAGCGATCCTGTGGAACTGACAGCCGCCATGGACAGCGATCCGGAAAAGCGGCCTACCACGATCATGTCTACAGCGTTAAATAAAAGCTGCAAGATATTAGAGATCATGATCGGAATACTGTACAGCAGTATGTTTTTCCAGAGATTTCCTTCTAATATGTTTACAGCCAGTTTTTTTCTCATTTAGATAATTATATTATCTTTTTAATGAGCCAGATACAAAATCGCTTATTACTGTTCGCCCATGACGATCAATCTGTCATCTTCAGCAAAACTGATCCTTTCATCCAGTGAAGGATTTAGGACCGTCTGATCTTCATGGATATAACCGATCAGGGTGTACTTGTATGACAGCGTGATCTGTTTCAGGGCTCTGAAAGAATAGTCGTGTTCAGTTCCCAGGTTGAATGACTTGATAGGTTTTGAATATAGGTCGTCTCCTTCTCTTGAAAGCAGTTCGCCGAAGATCTCTTCAAGCGCGTTGTTCTGGGAAACCTGTGCCAGCAGAAGTGATGCGACATTTGAACCGATCAGATAGTCGATGCCATTCTTCTTTGGAGCTACATCGAATGAACTTTCAAGATAGAGCTGACAGGTAATGTTGTATCTGTAGTTGTTCTTTTCTTTAAGGTCAGCCAGCTTCAGCAGGATGAGGATCGCATCGGTATCCGCATCTTCCTCATCGTCTTCTTCTTCAGTCAGGATGATGATGTGGTTGACCTTTGAAGCGATCTCTTCTAGGTGAAGGTCGTAGTCATCGCTGATGATATCGAATTTGAATTTGTCGATGTCTGCCGTAATGCTTTCCAGTTCTTCACGGTTTTCCGATATCAGCATTATCTCATCGATGTCCGTGGTGGTCTGTTCAATGATTGTCTTTAAAAGATCATTGTAGCCGAATATCGCCATCTTGCCCTTAGGCCATCTGTTCAGAGGCTTGAATTCGCGGTCGCTTACGTTTTTCATCTCGATATCCTTGATCTCATATGAACCCTTGCTGTCTTCGTACACGATCAGCTTGTCGCCAAGTTCCACTACAAAATCTTCATCCGGATTGAGATTGAATTCGCCGTCTCTTATGACACCGAGTATTACAGCCTTATCCACAAGGCTCGCCAGTTCCAGGATCGACTTGCCGATGAATTTAACGTCTTCCTCAAAATAGAACTCCGCTCCTTCAAAGTTCAGCATGTCTCTGAAAGCTACGGAAAGGCCCGGTTCGGTTGAGGTGTGAGCCAGGACCCTGGCCATGAAGTCGTCGGTCTTCATGATCGTCATATTGCTGTTGGTCATGCTGTTGGAAGGAAGCAGATGCCTTTCATCAGATACGCAGGAGACGATCCTCGCTCTGAATTCAGGGAATTCCTTCTTTAGTTTCGATACAGCCAGAATAGCCCTGGTACGGCGGTTGTCGTTCAGAGCATTGACAATTATGACTTCCGCATATTCAAGCGAGCAGCACCTCAGGCTGTTGACCTTGGTGATATCGCCGTTTCTGCAGATGATCTCAATGTTCCTAGGGACGTCGATCGAATCCTGAATGTCC
>CADCPE010000290.1 GCA_902803275.1 uncultured Erysipelotrichaceae bacterium | reverse complement strand
GATCATGGAGTTGTTTATCAGTCTTTCCAGAAAGTTCATCCACTTAGGATATTTCGATTCGAATATTTCCCTGTCCTTAGAAAACTGCTCGTGATCGTTCAGATAGCGTTCTTCGAGCCTTCCGGCAAGTTCGGCAAGGTTTTCGTTTTCTCCGGAAAGTCTTTTAAGCAGAACGATGCCTGTCCTGATGCCGTCTTCATTGCTGCTGAAGTCTTTCTCAAATTCTTCCCTATTGATGATCTTGCATATTTCAGCAAGGCTCTGTGCAAGACTTATCGTTCTGTCCTTGATGATTTCATTGAACAGTTTTATCTGTTCTATGTCTTCATTGCTGATACTGTAGGTCAGCTGAGGCCTTTCGCTTATCGTTATTTCCTGAAGATTCAGTTCATCGCACTCAAAAAGCATCTCCACTGTTCTTTCACAGGAAGCTGAACAGCAGGCGACATTGACGCCGTCGATGTTTTTCAGACTGCGCGGAAACAGCCTGCATACGGCAGGGAGATAGCTTTCGCCCTTTTCCCGATGCAGTCTGCAGAGCTTATTATCCTGGATCGGACAGCAGCCCAGCCAGTTGAAAGAGATATACCGATAGCGTTCTTCGCTGACGGTTTCCGGTATGACAAAAGTGGAATGGATGCGCCTGTTCAGATCATCTGAACACTCCATGGTGATGAGCTTGTTGTATTCCTCATGACTCAGCGGGATCCGCCAGCTGCTGCAGCAGGTATGACGGCATTTGTCTGCCTTGCATCTGAAATCCTTGTAGTATTCAGGTGCCAGATAAGTGTAGTTTTCCATAAATTAAGATAAATTATATATTCCGTAAATCTACACTTCAAGAGGAATGATCTGTTCAGAAATCATTTCGTCAAAGCTTTGAATATGAAAGAGTCGTACGGTTTCAGTTTTATGGTGATCTTCTTTTCGTATGTGATGGTTTTGGCATTGTTGAGGTTTCTGATCCGGCCTTTATCTGGAAAGCCTATCTTCTTGGGATCGATCTCTGTGACCGCATCTTTGTCATCGAAATTGAATACGGCGAGATAGTCATCGTCACCATTCAGATAATAGACATTTGAAGTATCATACATGCTCAAAGGTCTGAAAGCTCTGTTCAGTCTTGCGATCTCATTGATCTGCCTGTTGTCGGCAAATTTCAAAGCTCTTTTAATGGAGTTTTCTATCGTTTCTTTATCGCCATCGATGCCGTAGTTGTCTGACAGCAGCATCACTGTGCCTGAAATAACTGAGGCGTTGTATCTTGAGCGGGCTTCAGCTTCACTTGTGCAAGAGCGTCCATCGACCAATGATCTATAAAGGACGGTATGATCGGGATCGTTAAACTGATAAAGCGTGCCATTGGTCCACCATCCGTAATTCAGGGCATTCAGCACATATCTGACATCTTCGTGGTGACCGAAGGCATCGCATGAAACTCTTCGGGAATGAGAATAGCCGCACGGGAACAAAGGAGCGATCGATGAGGAAAGGAATACCTCTCTGCCGATCTTTTCAGGATCAAGTTCTTCCTTCAGGATGTTGAAGAAATAGATAAGAGCCTGACGTCCGGTCTTGATATCCCTGTTATAGCGTGTGCCCTCAACGGCACCATGCGAGAGGAAGTCTACCTTGAGATAGTCAAAGCCCATTTTCACAAATTCCCTCAGTGTCAAGCGAAAATCCGTCTCGGCTTCCGGTATCGTGATATCGATAGGGTACTTGTTGTCGATAGGCGGATATAATGAACCGTCTTCATTTCTCATCAGGATATCTTTGCGGAATTTGAAGCTGCTTCCCTTTAGTGGAATATAGTCCTGAAGGGCAAGGTGGCTCAAAGGGTTCATATACCAGCCGACTTTCTGACCTCTTTGATGGAGGTCTTTGATCAGTTTCCTGATCTCTTTTTTGCTTATGCCGAAGACGGCATCGAAATTGATGTAGGTCACATCCTCTTTGGATCGGAAGCTCGGCAGTCTGTCGTATATCAGATCGGCCGCAGTTCTGACGTGATCGATGTTGGCAGTGAGAGTCAGGGCCGAGTAGGAGTTCCAGCCGAAAGGCACTCCGTGATCCCAGTGGAAGATATTGTTCTGTTTCACGAGTCGTCCATACTCTTCCAGTCCGTCTCTGATGTCATCGTAGTATCCGCAGATAAAACGGGAAGACGATATTTCCCTTCCTTCGATATAACCGTGTTCCAGGTGATCATGAGTATTCTCATCAGCTGCCCCCGATATTGCAGTAAAGCTTCTTGCGTCATAGGCTGAACACCTGATGACGTTTTTGAATGTAGAAAAATCCAGTGCTCCGATTATCAGTCCGTTTAAAGTCCTGGCATCATAGAAAGCCGTGATATCATAGCTTGTTCTGCCTGGCCTTAAGGAGGTGGTGTCGTAGTATGTCCACATGTC
>CADCPE010000289.1 GCA_902803275.1 uncultured Erysipelotrichaceae bacterium | reverse complement strand
TTTTCTACAAACACGGCTGGTATGAAAAAGCCAGGGAAGTGATCGAAAAGTATCAGAAGTGTTTTCCGGATAACGGCGAGGATAAAGTACCAACCGACTTAAATCTCGATAGATGTTGATGACAATATAAAAAGCAAAGAGGATGTAACAGTTGAATAGTCTGCAGGACTGGACAACGAGGATACATCCTCTTTTTTCGATTTCCCGATACCGATTCATGAACCGACAGCTTTTGTCAGGTATAGAAATTCTGAACAACTCATTTCAGGCGCATTGAAAAGAGCTTTGTATAAATCATTGGTCTGTTTCTTCTTAGTCAGTATCAGCTCATCTGTCCCGATGGATTGATATGCAATTGGCGGATCCTGCTGATATGGAATTTCTTCAGGTTGTATCCCAGACACACCAGTAGAAATTCCATTTTTACGTTTTTCATTCCTTTTCTGTGAAATCTGGTGAATCCGAAGTCCTGCTTGATCACTCCGAAGGCTCCTTCAACCTGTACAGATCTCTGTATCTTCATCAGGATTCCTTACTGAAAATGAAAAATAACTAAAAGTTGGCAATGAAGTTGGCAATGAAAGACAGAATAATAAACTGATGTATTAAAAAAGTCCCATTTTATCATCTAATTTGGGACTGAGCTATAAAAGTGGTGCCGACACCGTGAATTGAACACGGGATTCATCCTTACCATGGATGCGTATTACCACTATACTATGTCGGCGTGTATCTATATGATACTATATTTTTTCAAACGATGATAGAGTTCTGCGACAGGTAATCCAACAATCGTATAATAATCACCGTTTATTGATCTGATGAATTTGGCTGCATCACCCTGAATCGCATATGCTCCGGCCTTGTCCATAGGTTCATTGGTTGCGATGTAATCATCGATCTCTTTTTCGCAGAGCGGATAGAAAGTGACTTCCGCAACACTGGAGAAGGTTTCGGTCTTGCCCTGATACATGATGGTGACGCCGGTCACGACTTCATGGATATTGTCAGAAAGCTCTTCTAGCATCTTTCTTGCCTGCTCAAAAGATTTTGGCTTGCCCAATACATCGTTGCCGATCTTGACGATCGTATCAGCTCCGATGACCAAAGCATCATCATGGTTCCTGTAGACTGCTTCAGCTTTCTGGAAGGAGAGCTTTTCGATCTCTTTGACCAGATCGTTTTCATAGTTGATCTGTTCATCCACTTCGGAAACGATGATCTCAAAAGGTATTTTAAGCATCTCCAGAAGTTCTTTTCTTCTTGGAGATTTGGAAGCCAAGATGATCCTAGTCATTTGAATACCTTTGGGCTATATAATTCAAGCCTTTAGTGACGAAGTCCGGATCGTATTCATTGAATACACCGATGTAAGGAGCGACAAGCTTACCCAGACCTCCGCAGCCAATGATATAGATATCCTTTTTCCCGAGCTCTTTACTGATGCCATAGATCAGATACTTGAGCATGCCGATATAGCCCTGATAGATGCCGACATTCATGGCGTCGATCGTGTTATCGGCCAGGAATGTGTCGACGTGTTTCATGGAGAATTCCGGCAGCTGTGCCGCATTCTTCCAGAGCGTCTCAGATACCTTTGAGAAACCCGGTGCAATTATGCAGTGCTTGAATTCACCGTCATCTGTTACATGGCATATGACTGTTGCCGTGCCCATGGAGACGATCAGGCATTCACGATGATAGAGGTTATAGGCATAAGAACACATCGCAATCAGATCATCACCCGTATCTTCATGATTAGGCATCACGAGTTTGATGCCGTAATAACGGTGCGGATTGATATCGATAAGGTTCTTTTCGCCGACGATGCTGGCTAAGGCGTCAAAGGCATCATCATATACGCGCGGTACAACGCAGGAGAGTATGGCCTTATCGATCGCATCTTCCCTCAGGTTTGCCTTATATATGAAAGATAAGAACAGCGAACGATGATTGTCGCTTATACCGTCTATGCATGCGAAGGATTTCAGTGTATCTCCTTCAAATAAGCCCAGTTTGGTACTGGTGTTTCCTAAATCTACTGTTAAAATCATACCTATTCATTATATAGGTATTGGTTTGCTTTTTCTAGTTATTTATATTATTATTAATTAGCACTCCGGGCTTGGCGGAACTGGTAGACGCGCTAGACTTAGAATCTAGTGGGCGACCGTGGGGGTTCGAGTCCCTTAGCCCGGACCATATGAATTTACTGATCGCTTTACAGACTGGCGATTTTTTTATTTTGCAGATGTTTTATTGGCTGTTTGTTGATTTACAAATTATGAAGGTCATTGCTGCAATATTACTGGTATAATAGAGTTAATAAAAGAAAAAGAAAAAATCAGATATGAAAGTAGAAAAACAGCGTTTAGATGAATTGCTGATCTTGAAGCCGTATGGCAGCATAGACACAACAACGGCCGACGAATTTAGAAATGAACTATTTTCAGTTATAAAGGATGATTCCAATCTTATTCTGGATCTGGAGGAAACGGAATTTATCTCCTCATCCGGTTTGAGAGTTTTTCTTCAGGCTAAAAACATGCTTGGGAATCATGGGGCATTTTCAATAACCAATGCCCGTCCGAATGTATATGAAGTTCTTGATATGACCGGGTTCACTCAGATCTTCCAGGTCTCGGAAATAAACACCTCCCTGTCTGCCAAAGATGTCAAGGTCGTTTTTTTTGACATCGACGGTACACTTCTTTCTCACAGCACGGGAAAGGTTCCGCAGAGCACGATAGATGCGATAAAGAAGCTGCAGGA
>CADCPE010000288.1 GCA_902803275.1 uncultured Erysipelotrichaceae bacterium | reverse complement strand
GTTTGTCTTATATTCAACGTGAGCAGTATTGATAGTGATACCACGAGCTTTTTCTTCTGGAGCTCCATCGATCTGGTCATAAGCCTTGAATTCAGCAAGACCTTTTTCTGCCAGTCTCTTAGTGATAGCAGCAGTTAATGTTGTTTTACCATGGTCAACGTGACCAATAGTACCGATATTGACGTGTTCCAGGGAACGGTCAAATTTTTCTTTTGCCATTTGTCTAATTTTCCTCCTAATTTAACAATTATTATTTTAAGATAAAACACTGTTATTAGCAATTGCTAGCGAGCGTTTTTCTTGGCAATATCTTCAGCGATGCTTGCTGGCACTTCTGCATAGTGATCCATCTGCATCATATAGTTACCACGACCCTGAGTATTGCTACGCAGATCGGTCGCATAACCGAACATCTGTGACAGAGGAATGTAGGCACGGATGACCGTTGCATTACCTCTTTCTTCCTGATTATTGATATGACCACGGCGCTTTGTAACGTCTCCCATTACGGTTCCCATATACTCGTTAGGAACGGTAATCTCGACATCCATGATCGGTTCCAATATTACAGGATTGCATTTCTTGGCAGCTTCTTTCAAGGCAAGACTTGCAGCTGTCTTGAAGGCCATTTCTGAAGAGTCAACTTCATGAGCTGAACCGTCAAACAGAGTCGCCTTGATGTCGACAACCGGATAACCGGCTACCAGACCGTTTTCCAGAGCTGCTTTTAAACCTTCCATAGTCGGTTTGATGTATTCTCTAGGAACGGTTCCGCCGACTACAGCATCAATGAACTCGAAGCCCTTGCCGGTCTCGTTCGGTTCAAACTTGATCCAGACGTGACCATACTGTCCTCGACCGCCTGACTGTCTGACAAATCTGCCTTCACAATCCGCAGCGGATCTGATGGTTTCTCTGTAAGCGACCTGCGGTTTACCGACGTTGCATTCAACTTTGAATTCACGCTTCATTCTATCGACGATGATATCCAGATGTAATTCACCCATGCCGGCGATGATCGTCTGGCCGGTCTCTTCATCCGTATAGGTCTTGAAGGTCGGGTCTTCTTCGGCAAGCTTTGCCAGAGCGGCATCCATCTTGTCAGAATCGGCCTTTGTCTTAGGCTCGACCGACATCTGAATGACCGGCTCAGGGAAGACCATCGATTCAAGGATGACCGGATGTTTCTCATCACACAGGGTATCACCTGTTGTAGTGTTTTTAAGTCCTACAGCAGCCGCAATGTCACCGGCATCGACTTCTTCAATATCGGCGCGGTGATTTGCGTGCATTTGTACCAATCTTCCAAATCTTTCCTTATAGTCTTTTGTAGCATTCAACACATATGATCCGGCGCTTGCTACACCAGAATAGACTCTGAAGTAGGTGAGCTTTCCAACAAACGGGTCCGTCATGACCTTGAAGGCCAAAGCGGCAAACGGTTCGCTGTCGCTGGCATGCCTTTCAACATCTTCACCGAATTTGTTCGTACCTTTGATTGAAGGAACTTCCAGTGGTGAAGGCAGGTATTCGATTACTGCATCAAGCAGTAACTGAATTCCCTTGTTCTTGTAGGCTGAACCGCACAGGACGGGGAAGAAATCAGAACTGATGACGGCCTTACGGATCGCCTTCTTTATGAGCTTGACATCCGGATCTTTTCCGTCGAGGAAGAGCTCCATCAGTTCATCATCATAATCACACAGCGTTTCCAGCAATTCGCTTCTCAGTAATTCTGCTTCATCCTTGTACTGATCTTCGATCTCTGATTCCTTGATATCGGTTCCCTGATCGTTAGGATACATATACTGTTTCCTTTCAACCAGGTCGATGATACCGCGGAAGGTGTTTTCAGCACCGATCGGCATCTGGATCGCTGCAGCTTTGGCGGCGAGCTTGTCACCGATCGATCTGACTGACATCATGAAGTCAGCACCCGTTGCATCCATCTTGTTGGCAAAGACAATTCTTGGGACCTTGTAGGTCGAAGCCTGTCTCCAAACAGTTTCGGTCTGAGGTTCAACACCGGCCTTGGCATCAAGGACCGTGACCGCACCATCCAGTACTCTCAGGGATCTTTCTACTTCAACTGTGAAGTCGACGTGTCCCGGAGTATCGATGATGTTGATCCTGGTCTTCGGCAGCTGGTTTTTTGAACCCGGCCAGAAAGTGGTCGTTGCAGCGGAAGTGATGGTAATACCTCTTTCCTGTTCCTGCTCCATCCAGTCCATCTGGCTTGCACCGTCGTGTGTTTCACCGATCTTATGTGTTTTGCCGGTAAAGAATAGAATCCTTTCGGTACAGGTAGTCTTGCCTGCATCGATATGTGCCATGATGCCAATATTTCTTGTATTTTCTAAAGCATATTGACGTGACATATGTTTCTATCCTTTCTATTACCAGCGATAATGAGCAAATGCTTTGTTTGCTTCTGCCATCTTGTGAGTATCGTCCTTCTTCTTGACAGACTGGCCGACACCGTTAGAGGCATCAATGATCTCAGCGGCTAATCTTTGTTCCATGGTCTTTTCTGATCTTAATCTGGAATAGTTGACGATCCATCTTAAGCCTAATGTCAATCTTCTTTCATCAGAAACTTCGACCGGAACCTGATAGTTGGCACCGCCGACTCTTCTTAATTTTAGTTCGAGTTCAGGCATGACATTGTCCAAGGCTTTTTCGAATACTTCCATTGGCTGCTGGCCTGTTTTCTTTTCTACGATATCGAATGCATTGTATAAAATGTTCTGTGCAACGCCTTTTTTACCATCCAACATGATCTTGTTGATTAAACGTGTGACAAGCTTTGAATTGTAAATAGGATCAACCAATACATCTCGTTTCGCAATATGTCCTTTTCTTGGCATTTTTAATCTCCTTTCATGTTTTACTTAGGTTTTTTAGCGCCGTATAATGAACGACCCTGCATTCTTCCGTCAACACCTGCGCAGTCAAGTGTTCCTCTGATGATGT
>CADCPE010000287.1 GCA_902803275.1 uncultured Erysipelotrichaceae bacterium | reverse complement strand
TGGCCACGGGTAAACAGTGCTGAACCGTGAACTCTAGGCAGCAGATCGACTTGTGAATCAAGCGGTCTGATCTCATCGAGAGCGCGTCCGTCAGGTCTGATCTTTTCATCAGAGATCAGTCTTCTGACTTCGTTGGCAATGATCTCAGTGCAGTATTCATTAGTCTGTTTGACTAACTTGTCGGATTCTTTCTCGCTGATTGTCTCATCAGAAGCGAAATGTTCCTTCATTTCGTTGGTGATGTTTTCCTGTGCGGCATATGATTCAAGCTTGTCATGGATGGAAACGGCAGCTTCCAGTCTGGCCTTGCCGTTTTCATTGACATATTCCTTGACTCTAGGATCGATTTCATAGAGAACAACTTCCATCTTTTCCTTGCCGACCTTGGCAATGATGCCTTCTTGCATCTCACAGAGCTCTTTAACTCTGTCATGGCCGAACATCAGGGCATCAAGCATCAGATCTTCCGATACTTCATGAGCACCTGCTTCAACCATGTTTAAAGCTTCCTTGGTTCCGGCAACCGTCAGATCGATCATGGATCTGGACAGCTGTTCAACAGTCGGATTGACGATGAACTGTCCGTCAACATAGCCGACCTTTACACCGGCGATCGGACCGTCAAACGGAATGTTGGAAATGCACAGTGCCAAAGATGCACCAAACATTGCGGACATTTCCGGTGAACAGTCTGTATCAGTTGAAAGTACGGTATTTACGACCTGTACTTCATTTCTGAAACCTTCAGCGAATAACGGACGGATCGGTCTGTCGATCAGTCTTGCAGTCAATGTAGCGTGTTCTGAAGGTCTACCTTCTCTTCTTAAGAATCCACCAGGGATCTTACCTACAGAATAAAGTTTTTCCTCAAACGATACCGTTAACGGGAAAAAATCAGTGTCTTTAGCGACACTGGAGGCACAGGCAGTCGATAATGTGACTGTGTCACCGTACCTCACCAGAACAGACCCTCCAGCCTGTTTTGCGACTTCACCGGTCTCGACGCTTAACTTACGACCGTAGAAGTCAAAATCGAATACTTCTTTCATTCTTTCAATTTCTCTTCTTTCTTTTCAAACGTAATAATTCTAACACATTATGCCTGCAAAAAGACAATATCCACTATAATTAAGTTGATGAAAAACCTGAATAAATCGGCTTTAAAAGCACTTTCCCTGCTCAACGAAAAAGGATATGAAGCTTTTGTCGTGGGCGGAGCCGTAAGAGACCTGCTTCTAGACAAAGATGTCTATGATTATGACATCACTACCAATGCCAGTCCCGATGCGATCAGGATGGTTTTTGCAGATTATAACAGATACGACCTGGGCAGGAAACACGGTACAGTTACGGTCATTATCGACAAGGATAAGATCGACATCACCCCTTATCGCAAAGAAGACAATTACAGCGATCACCGTCATCCGGATCTGATCAGTTTTTCATCCGATCTGAAAGAAGACCTTTCAAGAAGAGATTTTACGATCAATGCCATGTGCATGGACAAGGATTCTAAAATCATAGACATGTTCAACGGCATCGATGATCTTGAACATAAACTCATCAGATGCATCGGCGATCCGCACAAAAGATTTGATGAGGACGGTCTCAGGATCTTAAGGGCTATCAGATTCAAGACAAAACTTAATTTCAATATTGAAAAAAATACCGATGAAAACATCCATAAATCCAAAGATCTTTTAAACTACATATCCGAAGAAAGAAAAAAGGAAGAACTTCTAAGGATCCTAAGCGAAAGAAATGGCTTTAAAGCTATCAACGAATATCTCGATGTCTTCAATACATTCATGCCTTTTGAACACATTGAACGCAGGATAAACAATTTCTCTGACCCGCTTTATGCCCTGGCCTATCTTCTTATAGACATACAGGCAGATCTGAAAAAACTGAAGTATTCAAATACCGAGATCCGGCTGATAAACATCCTGATCGAAGCTTCAAAGATCGATATCAGCAACGACTGCGAATTCATCGAGTGTCTTTCGTCCATATATCAGAAAGATATCCTGACTTTTCTTGAAGAGTATCATCACAAAGATCTTCAGGAAAGATTCAGAAAACTTAGAAAACACATGGTTTTCTTAAAAACTCTGAAGATCACGGGAGAAGAGATCATGGCCTATGGCTATGAAAAGACCAGGATCGCCAAAGTAAAACAGAAACTGTTGAATCTGATCCATCATAAGAAACTTAATAACACCTCTTACGCTTTAAATAAATATTTGAAGGAAAATGTTGTAGAATAATATAGTAGCGCCGACTTAGCTCATCAGGTAGAGCAACGCACTCGTAACGCGTAGGTGGTAGGTTCAAGTCCTATAGTCGGCACCATCTTTACTGCTTCAGAAAAACGCTTTATCGGCGTTTTTCTTTATATATGCCTGTCCTGCCTGACTTTATTTGTGCTGTATAATGCAAGACTGATTACGAAAGCATGCGAACTGTCTTTCAGGAATGCTTATCTGGTAGAATTATGATATCAAGAAGATACGAGGAGAAGGATATGCACTATCAGATGGAAAATATTGAAAACTTCCGCGATCTTGGCGGGATCACCACATGCGACAACAAAAAGGTCAAGGAAGGAAAACTGTTCCGTTGTGCCGATCTTTCTTCCGCCACTAGAAAAGATATCGAAATGATAAAACAGCTGGGGATCGATACGATCGTAGATTTCCGTTCCACTGCTGAAGCGCTGTCCAGAAAAGATCCTGAAATCGAAAACGTCAAATACTATCATATAAACCTCATCAAAGACAGACTCGATGGTGTAGAAAGAAAAGATAAGGAAGACAACTTCTATGAATGGATGATCGAACAGTCCTATGACTATCCAAGCCGGTTCGGCGATCAGATGGTAAGAAACTATTCTACGATGATATCTGAAGAATACCCTCTTAACGGCTATCGGAAATTCTTTGACATCCTTCTAGATGAGAAGAATGACAAGATCCTCTGGCACTGTTCAGCCGGAAAGGATAGGACCGGCATTGCCGCTGTCCTGATACTTGAAGCCTTGGGAGCAGAAAAGGACCAGATCTATGAAAACTATCTTGAGACCAACAGGCACCTGAAACGCAGTGTCAGTGAAGTTCAGGAAATTGTAAAAAGGCTGGCCGGAAAGCATAAAAACTATGAAGCGATCCGTGATTCTTTTGCGAAAGCCATGTCTGCCAGCAAGGATTTCATTGACAACTGCTACAATACCATGGTCGAAAAAGCCGGAACACCTCAGGCATATCTTCAAGAATACTTGGGAATAGACGAAAGTGAAAGAAAGAAACTAATAGAAAAATTCTGCGAAGATCTGTAATGAAAAACGGTCGTCAATGGCAACCGTTTTTTTACTGTTTTTCAGTATTATTCTTATTTGAACTTGCGTTTTTCTTTTTCAGGTCAAGATCCTTGATCGTAAGAATACATATGATGAAGATGATGCCCATAGCGATCATCAGATAGCCCATGAAGTTCATAAAGCTGTTGTTGCCCCGATAATGCAGCGTGATCATCCCGCCCAGCACTTCCAGAAGTCCGGCAAAGACCAGGATGCCCCTGGTGCAGAAAGTGATGCCGAATACTCCGGAAACGATGTTCAGTCCCGGAATGATATAGATGGAAAGGCGCAGCAGATTCGCTTCAAAATCAGTTGAAGGAAGCATATCATTGATGATCGCATCGTGATCAAACTGATAAGCCACGACAAAATACATCACGATCGCGATCAGCAGTTCGGCAACACAGATAGCTTTTACGATATTGCGTCTCATAACAATTAAATTCTAATAGAAAATCTTCTTCAAATAAAGACCATTGGGATCAGCGTTGTATCTTCTGGTGGACTTGTTTGGATGATCCAGCATGTTTTGAATATCGTCAAGAGTCTTTAAGCCTCTTCCCAGATCGATCAGAGTTCCCACCATGATCCTTACCATATTTCTAAGAAAGCCCGTACTGGTAACAGTTATCGTCAGGATATCTTTTTTTCTGATGATCTTGAATTCGGTGATATCTTTGACCTGATTGGGATATTCCTTGAGACTTGAGGTGTTGAAAGAAGAGAAATCATGCTTGCCCTTGAGCAGTTTGGCACCTTTCTTCATCAGTTCGATATCAAGTTTATAGAAACACTGATAGGCTCTTCCTTTTAAAAACGGATCATACTCACCTATATTGATCAGATATTCATAGGTCTTTTTCTTGACGGAAAAGCGGGCATGAAAATCCTCAGATACGATCTCAACATTATTTACATGCATATCCTTGGGGATCAAAGAATTGATGGAGAACTTCAGTTTTCCCGGTTCCTTCTTCTTGTCAGAATCAAAATGAAAGACCTGGTCATAGGCATGAACACCTGCATCAGTTCTCGAAGACATGACTATCCTTATTTTTTCACCGAATATCCTAAGCAGAGCTTCTTCAATCACATCCTGAATGGCAACAGCATTGATCTGTGACTGAAAGCCTGCATAATTGCAGCCATCATAGGCCATATTTACCTTATATCTCATAGAAAGAACCTGCTGGCGATCGAGAATGCCAGGATGGCCGCACAGATAAAGATGAACAGGAAATCCAAAAGCCTAAACTTCAGAACATGGTATCTTGTACGTTCTGCACCAGGAACATAGCCCCTTGCCTCCATGGCATCAGCCAGCTCATAGGCTCTTTCAAAAGCTACAGAGAATAACGGAACGATCAGAGAGAGGATCGCTGTGATCTTTTCCGTAAGCTTGCCGTTTTCAAAGTCGACACCGCGGGACTTCTGGGCATTCATGATCCTGATCGTCTCTTCAATGATCGTCGGGATAAAACGCAGGGCAATCGAAACCATCATGGCTACTTCATGAGTCGGGAAATGGATCATCTCCAGCGGTTTGAGCATCCATTCAATGCCCATTGTCAGATCAAGCGGCTTGGTCGTAGCCGTCAGCAAGGTAGTGATGGAGATCATCAGAAGAAGTCTGACGATGACAAACAGGGTATTGAATATCGCATCGGAATAGATATTGAAAGTCCCGATCGTAAACAGGACTTCACCGGTCCTGATCGAAAGTGAATTGATGACCAGTAAAAAGATCATCATCATGATCATCGGTTTGAATGACTGAACGATCATCTTGATGCCGATCTTGGCGAGTATAAGTCCAATAGCAAGAAAGACGGCGATCACACCGAAAACGATCCAGGATCGAGGAATAAAGACGGCAGCGATCATCAGGAAAAGACCGATCAGCTTGGCACGCGGATCGAGCCTGTGCATCAGGGAATCGATAGGAATGTATTTGCCAAAGACCAGGTTGTTCATTTCTTCAACTGCCTCACTGTTTCCTTGACGACCATTTCGATCGTTCTGGCCTCTTTTGAGATCTTAAAGCCTTTTTCTGCCAGCATATTCTTGAAAGTGACGATCTGCGGTTCAAGCAGGTCGTATTCCTTCAGCATTTCCTGGTCAGCGAAAAGATCAAGAGTCGGACCGTGATATTTGATCTGACCGTGTGATAAGACCACTGTCTCTTCACAGTAGTTGTAGACCATTTCGTTATCATGAGAGACGATGATGATCGTCTTGTTGAGTTTTTCATTCAGCCCTACAAACAGGCCGATTATTTCTTTAGCGCCACTCGGATCTAGGCCGGCTGTCGGTTCATCCAGAACGATGATCTTTGGATCACAGGCAAGGATGCCCGCGATCGCTACCCTTCTTTTCTGACCGCCGGAAAGTTCCAAAGGTGAAGTTTCGAATAATGATTCATCGATCTTGACCATGGCAAGCGCTTCCTTGGCCCTTTTTATAGCTTCATCAGGTGTAAAGCCGAAATTAAGCGGTCCGAAAGCGACGTCCTTCAATACCGTCTCTTCAAAAAGCTGATATTCAGAAAACTGAAAGACCAGTCCGACATCTTTTCTTAACGGCTTAAGGAATTTTACTTTCTGATTGGCGACAAGGTTGTAGTCAAGGATCTCAAGACTTCCTTCGCTAGGCAGCAGCAAGGCATTCAGATGTTCAACCAGTGTTGATTTTCCTGAGCCCGTTTCGCCGATGATGGCTGTGATAATGCCTTCCTTTATCTCGAGATTTATATCATCAAGAGCCTTATGTGCATAAGGCATATCCTTGTCATAGATATAGCTTAGTGATTTGAAGCGAATCGCCATAATTCTTTCACCATTCCTTCCATATCACGAGCTTTTAGCTTGATGTGCTGTTTTTTGAATGACTCTCTTACCTGTTCGATAAACGGTACATCCAGATCGATCTGTCTGAGCTTTTCCGGTTCCGCAAAGATCTTTTCCGG
>CADCPE010000286.1 GCA_902803275.1 uncultured Erysipelotrichaceae bacterium | reverse complement strand
GACCACTATTAAGTGTCCTTGGTGTGATAATGAGGATGAAGACGAGATTTCGTATCAGATCTGGGCTTCCATGTGGACAGATGGAGCGAAAAAGTATAGATGCCGCAAATGCGAAAAATACTTTAAAGTCGGCCCTTACGGCACTACCAAATGCTACGACGACTAGTCTTCCCGGCTGTCTGATAAACTCAAACTGCAATTGATTTTTTAGAAAGAACAACTCGATGTTGTTCTTTTTGAAATCGAAGGATCAAACATTTCTTTAATGCAAACATTTTATATCTGACAGTTTCCTTTTTCATGATCAATATAATAATATCTCTGTCTTTGATCAGATAAAAAGAGCTTCAAAAGACATGTGTTTTTCATCCGTACCAGTTATCTATCGTTCCTAAACAGCAATACAGGAAAAAAGAATATAAATGACTCTGTGTTTTATATGCACTCTACAGATAAGCGTGTATAGGCTTAAAAGCGTATCACAATAATGATTTTGGCTTTGAGTATCAGGATTTTGTTTATAATAAAAGAGTTGAATAAATAGAGAGTCTGTTCAGAAACAGCCAGACGAAAAAGAGAGAATGATCATATAGACGAGGTAAAAGCACTATGGCAAGACTTACATGCATATATTGTAATAACGTAATCAAAAGAAGCGACACAAAGTGCCCATATTGCGGAGCCGAGACAGAAAGTTCCATCAGAAGATTTGCGGAGGCGAGAAAGGCCGAAACCGAAAATCATAAAGAACTTCTGAAAAAACTAAACAATATCCGCAGAAAGCTTGTGATCAGTCTTGTTTGCGCATCATTTGCATTGGTAATACTATCTATACTGCTATTCATGTTTATCAGGCCACTGATCGTGAAGATCGTCATTTTCGTTGCACTGGTCCTGGCATATATTTACTGCCTTATCAAAAGCATAAAAGATATCAATAGAAACGATGCTGAAAGCCGCGAACTGCACGATCGCATAGACGGACTTTCCCACAACATCATTTTCGACTGTGAAGATGTACAGCCGTATAGAATGATCAATGATGTCGAAAGAATAGACAATGAGGGCTGTTTTAAGAAAGGCTTTCAGCAGATCGCCTTTAAGGTCAGCATCACCAATGGCATCAGTCACAAGATAGAATTCAAACTTGTTGACGAGTTTTTCGGGAAAGACAATAAATTCGGGTATCATGTACGTCTGAATGCTGACGGGGTCAGGATGGAGGATTGCAAACTGAAACCGTTCTTTGATCATCACGAAGAAAACAACAGAATCTTTGAACCTGCTTTGTACACGGAAGGCTTCCAGAAGATCGTGCTGCGTCCGCAGGAGTCGATCGTCGGTTGGGTCGCCTTTTATGTAACACCTGAAGCTACAGACCTTGAACTGCATTTCGCAGATGATTATGTGATGATGAAAAATCCATTGCAAGGTTAACGGATCAATATGCAGACGATTGAACAGGCACTGGAAAAGCTTGATCATTCAGGATTCAGATCCAGCTTTCATCTTACGAAGAAAGATAAGGCATATATAAAAGAAAAGGGCATGGAAAAAATCAGAAGCCATGCCAGGGATTTTGTAAGGATGAAGCTAGCGGCTGCCGAACCAGATAACGATGGAAAACAGACGCCGATGCACGGTCATCCTGTCTTCAAGGCGATGCATGCAACAGCCTGCTGCTGCAGAGGCTGTCTTAACAGATGGTATAGAGTACCGCTGCATAAAAAGCTCAGCGATGATCAGCAGGAGCGCATAGTGAATCTACTGATGACCTGGATCGAAAAACAGGAAAATGAATAAATGGATACTTGGACCTGCCGTATCATAAGTGTGGATGATGTTCTCGTTATGCTCAAGAAACCGGTAGATGAATATTTGGTGCAAAAAATCTTATTATTTAAAATATTTAAGCAAAAAATATTGATGTATTGTATCAATAACACCAAATCCTGACTCAGAGCACTTTCAGGATAAGCAACTCAGCAAAGAGTCTGATCATCGGCGACCCGTTTCATGAACATAGCGTAAAAAAACAAGAAGGCAAACATAAATGACTATAGCCCTGTATATTAAACTGATAATTTATACAATTCTGCTTTTTCTGTTTGTCAATCTGATAAGACTGCATACAAAAAAAGTCTACAGCAAACATGCGAAAACAGTTCTGCTCATAATGGAAGCGTTAGAGATGACAGCTGTCGCTCTGGCTCTGATCGCCTTTGATGACAGACAGGTATGGGCACACGAGTACTTTTTCGGAGCGCTGTATGTAACACTTGTACCGGACGTTATAACAGGTCTGATCTTCCTGATAGATTCCTATATTCACAAAGATAAAGACAGAAAGATCCTGCAGCATATCGTTGCGGCGATAGCGACGATTGTTTTCCTATGCTACAACGTCATAAAT
>CADCPE010000285.1 GCA_902803275.1 uncultured Erysipelotrichaceae bacterium | reverse complement strand
CGATCCCTGAGAAGCTATAATAAATTCATAAGACAGAAGAAAAAAGGAGAACACATGAGCAGAATCAATTTTGGATCCAAGCCGTATATGTATCCGCAGCCCGTACTCATCATTGCCACATATGACGACAACGGCGTACCTAACGCCATGAACGCCGCATGGGGCATTACGACAGATTTCAACGAGATAACGATCAGTCTGTCAGAACACAAGACAACCGACAACTTTGCCAAGAGTGGAGCCTTTACCGTAAGCATGGCCACTGAAGACCAGGTCGTTGCCTGCGACTATGTGGGAATCGAATCAGGAAGAAAAGTACCTGACAAGTTTGCCAGAGCGGGTTTTCATGCGACAAAGAGCGAATTCGTGAATGCACCGCTGATCGATGAGCTGCCGCTGGCTCTTGAATGCAGGGTCAAGAGCTTTACTGACGGTATCCTGATCGGCGAGATCGTCAACGTCAGCGCTGATGAAAGCATCATTGCTGAGGGCAAAGTCGATCTGAATAAACTCAGACCGATCGCCTTTGATCCTTTCAACAATGCCTATATGGGGCTGGGAGAAAAAGCAGGCAATGCCTTTTTAGATGGAAAAAAGCTGAAAGGATGATCTAAGCCATCAACAGAACATACAAAAAACGTCCACATTAAAAGTGGGCTTTTTATTTCAAAAAGGACTGTCCTATCAAAAAAAGCCAAAATGGATACACATAAACATCAAATCTTTGTAAAATATATAGTAGAAAACAGCAGTATCCAATATGAAGAATTTCTATTTCGACATTTGTGCAATACCGATCTATCTGATGATCCTTCATGTGTATTTCACAAGAAAGATGACAAAGTTCCGTTCTTTCAAAATGTTCCTGATCATGGACATCACTTCTTTGTTGTGTGCGATATTTGATATCCTGATGGAATTCGTCGTCAATCCTGTACCTTTGACACAGACGGAAGTCATATTGGGAACGATCATTTCCTTTTCATATAAGCTTTTAAGAAACGCAGGCCTGGCAATATACCTGGTTTTTATTTTTTCGATAACCAAAACCGAAAACAGGATCTCTTCACTTAGAAGCAGGCTTCTACTGTGGGGACCGAACATCCTGGTAGTTATCCTGCTGATCCAGAATTTCTTTACCGGCAATGTATTCAGTGTAACGGCGGCTCAGGGCTATCAGAGAGGACCACTGCTTAATGTGCTTTATGGCGTGGCACTCCTATATCTGGTTGAAGGCATCGTTTACTGCACGATCTGCCGCAAGTATCTTGAGACAAACAAATGGTATGCGCTGATCTCGGTCTATATCCTTACAGCGTTGGCAGTATTTACTCAATTCCTGATCCCGCAGCTGATGGTCGAGATGTTTTCAACAGCCATTGGTCTGTTGATGGTAATGATGATCGTCATGAGACCGGAAGAGACCGTCGACTCCGCGATCGGAATCCAGACTTTCAAGACTTTCCGCAACGATCTTCACAACCTCACCCTGACTAAAGAAAAGGCCACACTGACCGTTATCCATATTCCGCAGGCTGAAAACAACCGTAACTATCTCGGTGATGAAAACTACTCAACATTCATCAGCCAGATCACCGAAAACATGGAGAAGTATCTTGATACGCTCAATCATGATTACCAGATCTACTTCGAACATCCGGACAATATCTATCTGATCTTCGGTTCCAATTCAAAAAATGTCGAAGAAGCCCTGGATTCATGTCTGCGCATGACGCGTATATACCTTAAGCAGAACGACAAGAAAGAGATCTGGTTCGATCCGCAGATCTGTCTGATCAGGTATCCGGAGGATATCGGTGACGAAACGGAGATCATCAACCTCTGTCACAGATTCACCGTATTCGGCGGACGCAACCAGAAGGTTTTCAGAGCTTCCGAGATCGTAAGTTCACGTGACTTCTCGATTCAGAACAATATTGATGAGATTCTGGAAAGAGCCATCAATGATGAAGAACTGAAGATGTACTATCAGCCGATCTTCTCGGTAAGGGAAAACATCTTCCATTCAGCCGAAGCTCTGGCAAGGATCATTGACAGAGATTACGGTGCGATCTCGCCGAACGTCTTCATTCCGGCGGCCGAAAGAAGCGGTACAATCATTCCTTTGGGTGAGAAGATCATTGATCAGGTCTTCAGATTCATCTCACAGCACGAACTGCAGGATCTCAATGTCTCTTACATCGAAATAAACCTCTCAGTTGCGCAGCTGCTGCAATACGATCTGCCGGATGTCATACAAAGACTGCAGAAGAAATACAACATTGATCCTTCCATGATCAATTTCGAGATCACGGAATCATTGCTTGATTCCATGAGCTATGTCATGGATGCCAACATCAAGAAACTGTCTGAAATGGGATATTGCTTCTCGCTTGATGATTATGGAGTAGGCTATTCAAATATTCAAAGACTCAGGAAACTGCCTTTGAGCATGATCAAGATCGATAAAAGCATGGTCGATGATATCTTCACGGAAGACGGCGGAGTAATAATCAAGAATACCGTCCGCATGATGCAGGGCATAAACAAAAAGCTCATCATGGAAGGCGCCGAGACCAAGGAGACCGTCGATATGCTCAGTTCGCTCTCCTGCGAGTATATCCAGGGCTTCTACTTCTCAAAACCGCTGCCTGAAAATGAATTTATCAGCTTCCTGCAGCAGAACAACGACCCGAGCAAACCGAAGCTGTACAGTTAATGATCAATACAAAAAGAAAGCCTCAGATGAGGTTTTCTTTTACAGATAATCGCTTACCAGGATCTCCATGTCTTTAGGAGTGATCCCTTCATCGACGCTGAAGATGGTGATGTTTTCCTTTTCGATCTGATTTCCCTGAGGGTCACAGTAGCGATATTCGCCGTCTATAAGCTTTCTTTGTGTCAGCTTTCCTTTACGGTTTGTGACGTTTCTCATGACCACTTCATAGATGCTGGCTTTCTTCAGATTCACAAAAGCCTTGCAGGAAAGAGCTGTCATTTCCAGATTGTTTTCAACATTGTTGCCCGGGAAGATGCGGCTTTCAAGATAATCGCGGGCGCCACAGATATCACACCAGATTATTTCGTTTTCTGAAAGATCGAGGATCAGCGGGATCGAATAGCGATGGTTTCCGGTAATATCGGCTTTTATCCTGACGGTGGAAGGTTCAAAGATCTCCCCAAGATCGCTGTTGTCTCTTTCCATGATCCCCGCAAAACACTTCTCGATCGTGTTGAATGAAGCTGCTGAATAAGAGAAGACGCTTTCCGCAATGTAACGGGCTTGCGGATAAAGCTTTCGCAAAGCATTAAGATCGATGTCGACGAATTCACTGGCGCCTTCCGGAGCAAAGGTTATATCCCCGGAATGAACGATCGGATATGAACCGTCTTCCTCATCTTCCATTCTTAAATTGGTATAGGAGACATGGTCGACATAGCGGAAGCGTTCATCCATGACTGTGACACTGAGATCGACATCTTCGCCGATCCAGTACACGAACATCCTCACGTACTTGGCACCATCGCGGATCTTCAGACGTGAGCCTCTGCTCAGTGCCTGCGATGTCTTTGAGCTGCTGCGTGAGCCAAAAGGCATGATGTAGCTTTTGAGCTGCTCATCCACATAGACATAGGACATGTCTTTCTTTTTCTGATAGTGTCTGTCAAGTACTTCATTGCACAGCCCAATGATCCTGTCCAGTGTTTCTTTGCTCAGGTTCTTGGTGTACGGTTCAACCGCCATGGCGCTGGTCACTTCACCCTTAGGGAAGGCAATGCGCTGCTGATCCCTGTAGCTGAAATGATATAGAAGATCCCATAGGATCCTTGGTTCGGTTTTTTCTGAAAGTTCTTCAAAGGTCCTGAAGACTTCTTCCTGGAGCTGCTTGTCATCTTCACTTTCTCTTAACAGCTTGTCCAGATAACGGACAAAGACACCCGGTCGTTTTTTAAGTATCCTAAGAGCAGTATGATGATCGTTGGCTTTGAATGCTTCTTCAAATTCTGAATTGAAGGTAGCAAATTTTCTGTGATCATAGATGTCCCTAAACAGTTCACAGAGCTTCGGATATCTGTTCCTGTAGCGTCTGGAGAAAAGGCCCAGATGTTCGATCAGACGCTTGTATTCTTCCTTGTGACGCAGCAGGTCTTCGATCATCCTTTCAGGATCGATACTGTCCAGTATGTTCAGCAGCAACGTCCTTTCTTTTCTCTTGAAACGGCGGAATTTCGGTGCTTTTGACAGGGAGATATCCTGATCGCTCAACGCAGCAGCCAGTCTTAACAGATCCGTTGCGTTTCTGATCGGAAGTTTTTCACATGGGATATTCATATCCATCAGGATCGCATAGACAAAGACCATGGTCTCCTTGAACGGTATGGTTTCCGGTACAAAGGAAACGGCATCGGGATATTCTTTAAGGAAGGACTCAAGATCTTTCCTGTCGCTTTCGGATATCGAGGAATTCTGTTTCATCATAGCGGCAAACATATTTTCAAAGCCTTCCAGCGTTTCCGGATAGATGACCTTATATTCGATGTTGTCGCTGAGCCTGACTCTTTCCTTCTTTTCACCGTCAAAACGGATATTGTTCCTCAGGTTTACGGTTCCGTCTTCAAAATGGAAGATCTCATTCATAACGCCATAGAAATCGATACTGTAACCGGTGAGCTGATCGACGAACAGTTTTATATCGGAAGCGTTCTTTACGCTTTCCGGGAAATTCCTGTACATCGGTTTATGTTCAACGTCGCTGCCGGTCATTTCCTTCAGCGTAGTGATGATGCTTGCTTCATATTCATCAAAAAGTTCACAGCGAAGCTTCATCATTTCGACCATCAGCTGTCCAGAGAGTATATAGCCAAGTGATCTTAATTCTTCATTGAAACCGTAGATGCGCTGAAAAGAAGCCAGCCTGGTATCCTGATCCTCCTTAAAGACGATGATGCGCTGTTTTCTTCTTAATAGAATTGAATTGATCCTGTCTTTGTTCATAGAGATTCCTCAAAAAAACCTGCACGGTTGGCAGGTTCAAAGCGGTCGAACAGGCATAGTGGCGTTAACACATTCAGTCTGTATAGAAGGATGCCACTATATAACTCCAACCATCTTTATTATAGATTATTGGCTGGCGTTTTAACATAGAGATGAGTGATATGATTGTATTGGAGGAAAGAGTCATGAAAAAGCTTATAACGATATTTCTTGTTTTTCTTTTATTGAGCGGCTGCAGCGGTTCAGCAAAAGGAAAAGAGGAGCCTCAGAAGAAGGGCCTTTCTTTTGAAGCCTATATAAATGAAGGTGAATCATTTGAGTTCACATTGGATCCTGAAGAAGCAGTCTCCTATCAGGAGCTTAAAGATAAAATAACAGAAACCGATATCAGCGCATCCAACTGGAGAAGCTACTATGACATAAAGGAAGTTTTCAGAGAACACTTCGAATATGATGAAGAAGGAAACAGGACCCAGTCATACATGTCCGGCAGTGTCGTCATGACGGTGCTGAATGACGAATACGTCTACGTCGACAACTGGTCAAGAAACGGCCTTGAATGGGAGGTCTTTCTGGATGGGGAAGAGAAAAGGGTGATGGTCAATGACGGCATAACCTATGACCCGGTGGTAAGGGAATACTTCGAGATCCAGAAATACAGCGGTGCCGATGCGATGCTGATAATGACTGATTTCATCAACTCATGGGACGAGAGCACTCAGGAAAAATACGAAGGTCATCTCAACAGCTATGACATGATCTCCTGTTCAGGTCATGTAAGGCTTCTTGATTCTTCTTTGATCAGGTTCAGACACCTTAAGGACAACATCTATTATTTTGCCGCCTATGGATCTGATGAAGATTTCTTTGTGCTGTTTGTGGAAAGTGACGATCCTGAAATTCAAAGAGAAAAAGAATATAACGCAATCATCTATGAAACATCTTCAAACGGTGAAGTCACAAGAGGAAAGGGCAGCATAAACATGCCGATCTGGCAGGCATATATAGAATTAATGGATAGAGTCAATAAAAAATAAAAGGATCAGCGATGTGTCATACATCGCTGATCTCATCTTTAATCAAGGATCTTCTCCGGGACCCAGTTAAGATAATCCCCGGAGACAAGACGGTAGTTCCTGCCTCTGAATTCTCCCAGGATGCTGTCATGGAAGCGCTCATGGCCATGACAGTGGGCATAGACGACTTCCTTTACATCGTATCTTTCCGCTATCTGGGTAAAGATGCTGCTTTCTTCAAGGATGTTGGTCGGAGGATAATGCAGAAACATGATGAACTTGCTGAAGCCGTCTGCTTCAGCCATTTCAAAGGCTTTGACCAGACGCCTTGATTCCCTGTTTATCAGACCGTTTGCGTGTAGTTCCTTTTCTTCATCCCAGCCGATTATCACTCCTTCCCGATTGAGATAGAAGGGGCCTTCAAAAGTGTAGCCCTTGGAGCCGATCAGCGCATAATCCTTGTATGTCATATAATTGTTCTGCAGAAAGTTCAGTTCCGGCTGGTATTTCTCGTTGAGGGCTTCAGTCTTGTTTACGTCCCAGAATTTATCATGGTTGCCTCTGGTCAGGATCTTTCTGCCAGGAAGTCTTCTAATATAGTCGAGATCCGCCTCACACTGTTCCGGTTTTTTCCCCCAGCTGTGATCGCCGACCAGCACAAGCGTGTCATCATCATTCAGGAGCTTGTTGCAGTTTTCCACGAACTTCAGTTCATGATCCTTCCATACGGGATCATTAAGCTGTGATTCAGCCCAGACTCGGGAATTGAAATGAAGATGCAGGTCTCCGATCGCGTAGAGGCTCATAAGACTTTTTCTCCTTCAAACAGATCATTAAGATCTGTATCTATCACATCGATTTCATCAACGTATGAACATACGGCGATGAGATAGCCGGGTATCAGCTCAAACTGCGTAAGATATAGATCGCTGTCGCCGTTTTCTGTTCTAACACTTATCTTTTCATCTTCATCTATCGTTATTTCAAAAGAATTCAGAGGCTGAGAAAGACCTCTGCCGTTTTGTTTGATGAAGCTTTCCTTAAGTGTCCAGTAACGGAAAAACATCCGCCGCCTTTCTTCTTCATCACTGATCCCTATGATATTTTCATATTCATTCTTCGTAAAGAACCTCTTCGCGATCTTCAGATCGTATTTCCTGATCTTTTCGATATCGCAGCCGATCTCCTTGTCAGATACCGCAAGGATCACATAGTCATATGAATGGGAGATGTTAAAAAAGAAATCTGTCTCATTCTTCAGATATGGCTTGTTGTATTTGCCGTATTCAAAAATGGTAACAAGAGGATCCTTTTTCCTGTCGGTCAGCGCTTTTCCTAAAAGCAGCTGCGAAATAAGTGAGCGTTTCTTATTTTCAATGTTTTTATACTGGTCAGTTTTTTCTTTACACTCATCTGAAAGCAAGCAATAAGCCCGATCGTAGTTATCGGGCAGATCGAGAGCTCGGATATTGGAAATATACAGTAGTGCTGCCATATGTATCTATATGAACATTGTATAACAAAATGAAAACCCATCATCAGACGGGTTTATTCAGCAGTTTTCCTTGAATAGATCCAGTAGATCGGAATACAAAGCAGCAGCAGGAATCCATAGACATTAAACAGCAGTTCGTATCCTGAAGCGGAAATGACGAAGGCGCCGATCGCAGGACCGAGCACATTGCCCAGATCCATTCCGATGTAGCAACTGCTGGAAGCGACGCCGCTTCTTTGAAGACCGAGCTTTCTTACCGAATCAGCCTGGATAGCTGACTGTCCGCTTCCCTGACCGATGGCTTTGAGCACGGCAGCTGTCAGCACCAGCGGCAGGGTATAGGCCCTGGCAAAGCAGAAGGCAAATACAGCCGAGATGACAAAGGCCGGATAAAGCGTATAGGCGATGCCCTTGGCATCAAGCCACTTGCCGGTAAAAGGTTTGGTCAGCACCGTGGCGATCGAGCTGACGGTATAGTACAGGCTTATATTGGCAATACCTCTGTTTGTGCCGAAATCCTTAAGGTAATACAGCAGTATGCCGTTTCCAACCGACAGCATGCCGATGAGGAACACATACATGCCTAGTTCCGGCGCAAAGAAGTTTTCCATCCTGAAGACGAACTTTTCTTTCTTTTCTGATATCTGTGGATGATAAGGGATCAGATAGGTCAAAATGCCGCAGATCACATAGAGAACGCTGGCCCAGATAAAGACGCTTTCCATGCCGAAGCTGTTTTCGACAAATTCTCCAAGCTGCGGACCGATCATCGTTGAAATGACCGTACCGATGCCTATATAGCTCAATCCTTCTCCCAGTCTGCTTAATGGTAGAAAGTCGGCACCGAAAGCCATGGAAACCGTACCGCTCAAGGAAAAGGCCACCCCATGCAGAATCCTGACGATGATGATCGCTGTGACCGTATCAGCTTTTGTATACAGCAGAAGGCAGATGATCGATAAAACATAGGAAAGCACCATGATCTTCTTCTTGTTGAAGTAGTCGCTGGCTGCGCCGGAAAAAGGTCTGCCGAAAAGAGCTACCAGGCTCATCAAAGAAGATATGATGCCTGTGATCTCCATCGGTGCCCCCCGGGAAAGCAGAAAGGCCGGCAGGATCGGATTGACCATGTAGGATGCAGCTCCGCTGATGATGCTTACAGAAAGTACCATCAGAAAAGGTCCGGTAAATATTCTTTCCTTATTCATAAACAATGTCATTATACTTAAAGAAAGCAGGATTGTATTTCAAATAAGTCGCTTCATCTTTCAAAAATCATTAAAAAGACCCGGATCATATGACCGGGTCAGGCTTGATCATTAACAGACGCTTTATTTGTCGTTCAGGGCAAAATACTTATCGAGATCCTTCTTGATCAGCGTATATACTGCCAGACCTTTTTCGTTCTTATACTTGCGGACGAGCTTGCGGTAGATATGATTCTTATCGTTGCGCTTGTCGGCAGGCGTGGAATCAAGAAGCTTTGCGATCTCATCGATCTCGTTTTCAGGATTGTCTTTAAGAAGGCTTTTGAGCATTTCCCTGCGCGGATTTGCTGCAGGCTTAACGGTTTCCTTTTTCTTTTTCTTCTTGGCCTCAGGTTTGCTTTCCTTGGCTGTTTCCTTCTTTACGATGATCCTGGTCTCTGAATCCTTCTTTTCCGGTGTTTTTTTGATCCTGGCCTTTCTAAGAGGCTTTTTGGTCTCAGGCTTGGTGTTGATCCTGGTGACTTCATGGCCTTCCCTGTTCCAGTATTCGATCACGTGGTCGAATCCGGTGTCCTGTGATACGACAAGATATGATGAGTGCTTATCCTTGCCGATCAGATAGCCAAGATAGGAAGACAGATAGAAATCCAGAGAATTCTTGCCCGGATCGCACTCGATGATACTGATCCGATGACTGTTTTCATTGGTCAGTTCCTTGAGTAAGGAGAAGTTCAGGCTCTTGGCATTTTCCGTGACGAAAATGTAAAGATCGAATTTCTTTCCTTCCTGTAAAAGATTCGTCCAGGTTGATCCGACGTTTTCGCTGTCTATTAAGTAAGCAGGTATTTTTGAATTAAAAAACATAATTAAATTCCCATAAAATAATACCACATCTATGATGCAAGTTCATTCATCATTATCATAAAAGCCGAAGATAAACGCAAACATGGGAAGAAACATAAATTTGATGATGTTAATATATAGATAGGAAACAGGAGAAAAACCATATGAAAATACTGTTTGTCACAAGCGAATG
>CADCPE010000284.1 GCA_902803275.1 uncultured Erysipelotrichaceae bacterium | reverse complement strand
GTCAACACATCCAACAGCGACAGTATCTATCTGTTCAGTGAAAGAGCTTCCGGTGATTATCTGACTGACTATGCTTCTACGCCTGTCAAACTGAAAATTCAGCTGAAACAGGATTTCCCAGTCGTGACCTTTGAAAAAGGAAACGATGCTGCGACCGGCATCACTACGCAGATCGATCTTAAACAAAGTGAAGAAGAGATAACCCTGCCAAAATGCGGCTATACGTTAGAAGGAATGGCCTTCCTGGGCTGGAAGAAACAGGGACGTACAACACGTTTCCTTCCTGGCGAAAAAGTCACAATAAAGGCTAACACCACCTTTACGGCGGAATGGGGGAAATCGTGGAAGACCCTGCAGGCTCTGATCGCCCTTACAGAAACCAATAGAATTGAATTGGATGATGATTACTATGCGACAGAGGGCGATGAATGGCTTACTGTTCTGGGCGGAAGAAAAATAACGATCGACCTCAAAGGCCATAAGCTCGATCGCAATGCTGTACCAAGTACGAGCATAATGGATTCGGGCGTTGATATGGCCGACAATGGCAGTGTATTCTTTGTATCGGGAGCCGGTACAGAACTGACCATTGTTGACAGCGTAGGCGGAGGAATGATAACCGGAGGATGTGCTCATCCAGAAGAGGATAAGGATGCCAAGGTGATGAGAGCAACAGCCGGCGGCATAACTATATGGAACGGTGCGACCGTCAACTTTGAAGGCGGCACGATAAAGAATAACTACGGCGAGTTTGCCGGCGGTGTGGCGATCGAAAACGGCGGAACCTTCAATTTTTCAGGCGGAACGATCACCCAGAACAACGGCATGCTTTCAGGTGCTGTACTGGAATTAAGCAGAAGTTCTGATTCAGAAAACACATTTACCATGACCGGCGGTGAGATCATCTCCAACTTTAACAAAGGTTTCGGTTCCGGCGGTGTTTATATCGTGGGCAAGAGCAAAGGCAATTTCCAAGGCGGCACGATCTCATCCAATGTCGGCGGAATCGCAGGCGGAGTCATGCTTACGCAATATGACGATACATTGCCGCAGATGTATGTTTCTGGATCACCTGTGATCACCAATAACATGTCGCTGTCAAACGAAGCTGCCGGTAATGTCTTCCTTGATGAAGGCATGAAGATAAATGTGACCAGCACCTTAAACGACAGCGCAAGGATCAGCGTCTATACAGTCAGCAAGCCAACAGCTATTTACAATCTTCAGATAACAGAAGGTTTAAACGAAAAAGGCAATGTCAACAGCTTCATAAGCAGCGATCAGACATACATCGTTATTGAAGGATCGGCTGAACGCCTCGAACAGTCAGGCGAAGCTTATCTGTCAAAGAAGATTGATCTTGTTTTCTATGAGGATTCCAATAAGACGAAGATAATCAAAACAGTCCCGACTTTCACGGAAAAGCTAATCACACTGCCGGATTGTCCGGTGAGCAAAGAAGGCATGACCTTCAAAGACTGGACGATAGAGGCTGTAGATGAAGGTACTGATCCTTTAACAGTTGAAGCTCAACAGCAGTTCTATGTCGTCCGCAACTTCATAACCAGTGATCAGAAAGTGAACATATATGCCAACTGGGAAGCTCATACAAAACACGATCTGGAAGAAGTTCCAGCTGTTGCGTCGACCTGTGAAAATCCAGGAAACATCAAGTATTATAGATGCAAGGAATGCGGCAAATATTTCTCAGATGCAGCAGGTCAAAACGAAATCACGCTTGAGCAGACAGTGATCGATGCGCTTGGTCATGACTATGCTGCGCCGACCTATACCTGGTCAAACGATTATTCAACTGTCACTGCGGAAAGAGTATGCAAAAACGACAGCACACACAAGGAACAGGCTTCAGGAACAGTTACTTCTGAAGTTATTGTAAATCCAACCTGTGAAGCTAAAGGCTGGACCAAATATACTGCAACCTTTGAAAAAACAGGATTTGAGACTCAGATAAAGAACGTTGAAAACATCAATGCACTTGGTCATGCTTGGGGCGAGTGGGAAGTTACTACACCAGCAACTGAAGAACAAGACGGTCTAGAAACAAGGACTTGTACTAATGATCAGACTCACACAGAAAATAGAGTTATTCCTAAGTACGGTCATAATCATCATTATACTCATGTCAATCCAGAAGCTGCGATCTGTGAAGAAGAAGGACACAATGAATACTGGGTCTGCGATGGAACAAACGGGTGTGGCCGATATTTCTTAAAGAACGCCGATGGCACATACACAGAAAAGAATAAAGATTATTTCATCATACATCCTACAGGTCATAATTATGGAACTCCTGAATATGTTTGGACTGATCATAGTTCAGTAAAGGCAACAGTTACGTGCACTTTCAATTCAGACCACAAGATTGAAAAAACAGTTGACAATATCGAACACTCATCAATAGGCGCGACCTGTACGACGAGTGGAAGAGATATATATGTGGCACGGTTTACAGACTTGCATTTTACTACACAGGTATTAATTGTTGAAAATGGCAATCAGCCAACTGGACACAGATGGAAAAAGTCGGAACAGTATTCCAAAGAACCAACCTGCAAGGAGCCGGGTGAACTGGTTTATGAATGCGAAAACAAATCATCCATAGCTCCAGCACATTATAAAACGATCGAGATTCCTAAAACGAGTCACGACTGGTATGTAGATGATACAGATCCTCAGTCTTATGTATGGGCTGATGATAATAGTTCAGTCACGGCAAAAGCCAAATGCAGGAATAACTGTGGTGAAACACTCACCGAAACCAAAACAACTACAGCAACAGTGATCAAGCCTGCTACTGATACCGAAACAGGAATCATGGAATACAGAGCGTCTTTTGACAATGTGATCTTTGCTGATCAGACCAAGAGAGCAGTCATACCAAAGAGACTTGCCGTTACCTTTATGGTGAACGGATCGGTTTATGCCAAGACATTGGCAGACAGCGGTGAAAAGGTTGAAAAACCGCAAGATCCAGACAAGCTGTGCTATGACTTTAAATACTGGTATGAAACTGATTCAACAGATCCATTTGACTTCAATACTGAGATAACAGGCAATCTGACATTGAATGCAAAGTTTGACCCAACGGAATATACCATCAGCTATGAACTCGAGGGCGGAACATTGCCTGAAGGATATCCTAGTAAATATACGATCGAATCCGGCAAGATCACTTTGCTCAATCCTACCAGAGAAAACAGTTTCTTCATCGGCTGGACAGGTACAGATCTTCAGTCAGAAACCATGAAGGTCGAGATTCCGGCAGGCTCCTTTGGCGACAGGACATATCATGCCAATTATAAGGTCGATTCAATAGATGTCAAGGTGAATCTGGATCCTAAGGATGGACAGCTGACTGAGACGAGCATAATAAGAAGCAGCTGGCAGCCTTATGGCGATATTCCGGAGCCAAAACCTAACGGCAGAAATGTCGTATTTGATGCATGGTACACTTCTGAGGATTTCAATGACAGAAGCAGAATAAACCCTGAGACGATCGTCAGGAATGAAGCGGAACATACCATCTATGCACGTTACAAGTTCCCGATATATTTTGATGGATCGGATATCCCGATTGATCCTGAATACGTATATACCGATCTGAAAGTCAAACGTGTAAGCAAGCCTAAAAAGACG
>CADCPE010000283.1 GCA_902803275.1 uncultured Erysipelotrichaceae bacterium | reverse complement strand
GTGACGCCGATCCTATCCAAATCTACACCGGAAGGTGCAAGAGACTACCTTGTTCCTTCAAGGCTCTATAAAGGCAAGTTCTATGCCTTGCCTCAGTCTCCGCAGCAGTACAAGCAGCTTCTGATGATCGGCGGTATGGACAGATATTTCCAGATCGCCAGATGCTTCAGAGATGAAGACCTGAGAGCTGACCGTCAGCCTGAGTTCACACAGATCGATATTGAGATGTCTTTTGCGGATGAAGAGGATATCTTTGCGGAAGTTGAGAAGGTGATGAGAGCTGTCTTCAAGGAAATAAAAGGTATAGACGATCTGGAATTCCCGCGGATCAGATATGTTGACGCCATGGATAAATACGGTTCGGACAAGCCTGATCTGCGCTTCGGCAATGCGATGGTCAATGTCACGGATCTATTCAAGGAATCACAATTCGCCGTATTCAGAAACTGCGTGGCAGAGGGAGGAATAATCAAATCCCTGACTTTCCACAACGCTGCCGATAAGCTTTCCCGTAAGAAATTCGATGAACTCAATGAATTTGTAAAGATCTATAAAGCTAAAGGCGTAGCTTATCTTAAATATGAAAACAGTGAATTCTCCGGATCGGTAAACAATGCCCTGCCGCAAAGTGAAAAGGAGGCATTAAGAGACTTCCTTAAGCTGGAAAACGGCGATGTGGTATTGATGATAGCTGATAAGAAGAATATCGCACAGGTGGCCCTTGGTGCCGTTAGAAAGAAACTTGGCGAAGAGCTCGGTCTGATCGATAAAGACAAATTCTGCTTTGAATGGATTACGGAATTCCCGATGTACGAGTTTTCAGAAGAGGAAAACCGCTGGGTAAGCGCTCACCATCCTTTCACGGCTCCTAGAGATGAGGATGTGGACAAATTGACCAGTGATCAGGCCAACTGCTATTCAAGAGCCTATGACCTGGTATTAAACGGTTATGAACTGCTTTCCGGTTCGGTAAGAATCCATGATTCTGTAATGCAGGCAAAAGTCTTTGATGCCCTTGGCCTTAGCAAAGAACAGATCAAAAACAAGTTCGGTTTCTTCATTGAAGCCTTTGAATACGGTGCTCCGCCTCACTGCGGTGTTGGCATCGGCATCGAAAGGCTGGTCATGATCCTGACCGGTACCGACAACATCAAGGATGTCGTAGCTTTCCCTAAGACAGCTACTGCCTACTGTCTGATGTCTGACGCACCGAATACTGTCGATCAGGATCAGCTGGATTTCCTTTCATTAGAAATCAAAAAGGATTGATACGGTTAGCCTTTACTAACCCTAATAAAGGCATGATATAATTCTTTATGTAAGTAAAGGAGGTTGTATATGCCAGTAAAGATTGATCGCGATTTATGCATCGGCTGTGGTGCATGTACAGGAGTTTGCCCTACTGAATCTCTTAAGTTAGATGATGAAAGCAAATCAGTTTGCAACGAGGAAACTTGCATTGATTGCGGTGCTTGCGTTGCAACATGCCCTGTTGAAGCAATATCACAATAGAAACCAAGTTAAAAAACTTGGTTTTTTTATGCCTTTAACATAAAATTAATGGAGTATGAAAAGGGATTATAAACTGCCATCGCTCAATGATGCGAGACGCCGCGATAAAGAAGTTTCCAGGAAACTTGTTTTTATTCTGGAAGACAAGTTCAAAGGCTTAGGCAAAGGAAAGAAGTATTTTATCATCACTCATGGCTGCCAGGCCAATCAGCGCGATTCGGAAACGATGGCGGGTATCCTGGAAGCACTTTCCTATGAACCTTGTGACAGCGAGAAAAAAGCTGATGTGATCATCATAAATACCTGTGCAGTCAGACAGGGTGCTGAAGAAAAGGTTTTAGGTGAAATCGGTGCCTTGAAACGTCTTAAGAGCAATAATACCGATCTCATCATCTGCATGGCCGGCTGCATGGCACAGGAAGAATCGACCGTCAGACTGATCATGGAGAAGTATCGCCAGGTCGATATCATATTCGGTACCCACAACATTACTTCTTT
>CADCPE010000282.1 GCA_902803275.1 uncultured Erysipelotrichaceae bacterium | reverse complement strand
GCTCTTGAAGCGATCCACCGCTTCTCAAGAGATAACGCCAGAACCCCTATGCAATGGAACGACAGTGAATATGCTGGTTTCAGTAAAGCTGAACCATGGCTTACTGTTAATGATAACTACAGAGAGATCAATGTAGAAGCTCAGGAAAAAGATCCATCATCGGTTCTGAATTTCTATCGAAAACTTGTTGAAATAAGAAACAGTCATTCTGCATTGATCGATGGAAAGTTCACTTCCTATGAGGATCATAGAGATGATGTCTATATTTTTGATAGAAGCAATAATGAAGAAACGATAAGGGTATTGCTCAATTTCACAGATCAGCAAGTTACAGTAAACAAAGATTACGAGGATGATATGCAGATCATCCATTCAACCGAAGAAGAACATAAAAAAGGAATTTTAAAACCATTAGAAGCGCTTATTTTACAGAAGCAGAGCTAGCTTTCTTTTCATATTTTCGGAAAATTCTAAGCGTGTTTTAACTTAATTTCGGAAAAATCCTAGTGGGTTTTATATTATTTTACGGAAAATTCCGAGCGGCTTTTATTATTTTTGTGTTTTTGTGAATGTTTCTTTAAACGGAAATGAATTAATCATGCTTCTAAGTTAAAATAATGATGTGAACAACAAGGCAGATTCTCTTTTCCTGTCCGAGGCCTATAAAGATGCCTGGCAGGACTATCAGCGTTCATTCAATTCGTCAAGCTATCCGACCTGGGATTATGTCTTTCTTACGGCTTCCAATGAACATCAGGCTCATATGTATGAGCTGCAGATCCAAAACAGAAAAGATTACCTTCCACAAAGGACCAAATATATAGTCATTCCTGATGAAGGCGAGGTGAGAGTCGGATCTGGAGGAGCTACCTTAAGTGTCTTAAAGAAGCTAAGAGAACATGAAGATAATTTTAAAGGCTTAAGGGTATTGGTCATTCATTCCGGCGGAGATTCCAAAAGGATACCTCAGTATTCCGCCTGTGGAAAGCTTTTTTCCAGTGTTCCTCATAAACTTCCGGATGGTAGAAACAGTGCGCTTTTCGATGAACTATTGATCTCCATCAGCTCCCTTCCGGGAAGGATGAAGGAAGGGATGCTTCTATTAAGCGGCGATGTGATGCTGCTGTTTAATCCACTGACGATCAATTTTGGAGGAAAAGGTGCAGCTGCCGTTTCCTTTAAGGAAGATGTAAATACCGGAAAGAATCACGGTGTATATCTTGGTTCAAACGACGGTTATGTCAAACAGTTCCTTCATAAGCAGAGCGTTGAGACCCTGAAAGAAAAAGGTGCCGTCAATGATAAAGGACAGGTCGATATCGATACCGGAGCTGTAATATTCGGAACTGATGTCTTGAATTCGTTGTGGTCACTCATCAGTAAAGATGACCGGTTTGATAATGATAAATATGAAAATCTTGTCAACAATGAGACATGTCTTTCTTTATATGCGGATTTTCTATATCCTTTAGCCGATGATTCCACTTTGGAAGACTTCTATATACAGAAACCGGAAAAAGAGCTTAACGAGGCTTTAAAGGAGGCCAGAAGCATAGTATGGGATGGGCTTAACAGATATCAGTTAAAACTTTTCAGACTTGCTCCTGCAAGATTCATTCATTTTGGCACATCTGTAGAGATACAGAAGCTGATAAATGAAGATATAGATAAATATAAGGAATTAGGCTGGTCAAACAATATCGGCAGTTCCAGACATGATTTCAATGCCTATAATTCACTTATTGAAGATAATGTGATCACTAAAGGAAAAGTCTTTATTGAAGATTCCTATATACATGACAATGTCGTCATCGGAAACAACTCCATCCTCTCCGGTGTTGAGGTCAAAGAAGGAACGATTATACCCGAAGATGTCGTTATTCATGGTTTAAAACAGCTAAACGGCAAATACGTATACCGCATCTATGGCAACAGTGACAACCCTAAGGAAACCTTACTTTTCGGTAAAGACATCAAAGAGACTTTATGGAATGCCAACATCTATCCGGAATTTGAAAACAAGAATGAAGCCTTAGACTATGCCTTGATTCTATATGAAAGAGTAAACGATAACGATCTGAACATATTCAATCCTGAATACAAATCTCTTTGTTCGGGTTTCAATGACGCAGACAGTGAAGCAATCCTGAATTGGAATAATCATCTTTCAGAAATAATTGAAGTTGCGCAGATCATAGAACCGATAGAAAACAAGGTTCCTGTATCGGAAATAGACACCAAGTTAGATAAACTTGATTCCGATCAGTCAGACTGGTTCAAGAAGAAGATAGAAAACAGTTCCTATGATAAAAAGATGAGGCTGTATTTCTATCTTGGCAAGATTACCTATGATGAACAGATGTGCACCAACGCCTTCAAGACTTTATCTGATACCATCCTCAAGGAAACGATGGATGGTCTGAAGGAAAACAAAGATCTTCATATCTGTTTTGATGAATATAAAGT
>CADCPE010000281.1 GCA_902803275.1 uncultured Erysipelotrichaceae bacterium | reverse complement strand
TCATAGTGTATCACCGAAACGTGTGTAAAAACATTTGCCTTATCGGGATATTCCTTCTCAAAGTGCATTCCGATTGATTCTGCTGTTCTTATAGAAGGCTCGTTGGTGTATTTGCAGCATGAATAGATCGTCCTGTATCTGGTGTTTGTGAATGCCCAGTACAGCACAGCTGCTGCGGCTTCCTTGCCATAACCCTTCCTGTGATCGTCTCTTCTGATATGAAAACCTATTTCCGGAAGGACCTTGCCTTCGATGTTCTGCAGACTCAGCCCGCAATCTCCGATCACTTCGCCGCTCTGCTTAAGGCACAGCGCCCAAAGACCAAACCCGTTAAACTCATAACGGTTCAAATTTCTCTGTATCCACTCCCTGACTTTTTCCCCATCAAAAAAATATGGATAATACTTCATGTTTTCCCTGTCTGAGAGTACTTCGCGAAGCGCCTCAAAGTCATCCATATTCATTTCTCTTAAGAACAGTCTTTCTGTCTCGATAACTGTTTTCATTTTATATCTTTGGCAGTCAGCACCAGCTCGAATTCTTCGCACACCAGTTTGATATCTTCATTGAACTTCTGATCGATGCTCTCAAGTTCCTCAGTGAAGAACTCCTCATGGACTTTTCTCCAGTATTCCAGTGACCTGTCTCCTTCACCTTCCTTATAGGCGTGTTCTGCTGTTACTTTATTAAATTCGCTGATATAGACTTTTGTGGTCCTGATGATGCATACCGCATTGTCTTTTGAATCGGTTATTACACTGTAATCTCCGACTTCCGGCAGTTTTTCTTCTCCTGTTTCATAGAACGCATAAGCCGAACAGGTCGCTGTCTTTATTCCTCTTGCAACAAGATCGGCCAGTTTATCAGGAGCACCGCCAAATGCCCAGCATTCATGATATCCTCTCAGCCCCGATCTGTTCCATAATTCTTCTGCTTTCATATTCTTTTCGCCTTATAACAATTTTCCTGTTGAATGATCCCTGCTTTATATGATGCGATATAAAAGACACGCCTTCGCCATGTCTTCTGCTGCAGCAAAGTTAAAGATGGTTCTAATTCAACGAAGGATCATTCAGTTTTTTCATTATCTCCGGTTTTTGCCCGGTATCTTCGCCTCTCTATGCCGATCGACTTATAATACCTTTCCTTTTCTTCATACATCCTCTCGTCCGCTACTCTGGCGAGTTCTATTATTCCGTATTCCGGATACTCGCAGGAACCGGCAGCACCGCAAGAAGTAGTAAGCGAGATCCCGTTTTCTTTTGTCCATTCCTCTGTGGCTTTCTTGAACTCATCGATCAGCTGGTCAACCTTCTCTTTTCCTGCGGAGAGCAGAAGCACAAACTCGTCTCCACCGATCCTGTATTGTCTGCCCCAGTTTTTAAAACATTTCTCAATGCAGCGGGCAGCTCCGATTATCAATCTGTCACCGGTCTCATGGCCAAAGCTGTCATTCACATTCTTTAAGCCGTTGATGTCGATGACCACATAATGCAGATCGTCAGGCAAAGCTTCTTTCTTCAGCCTGTTCAGGTCTTCCTCATATATGCGTCTGTTAGGAAGATCGGTCATTACGTCGATCCTCGCATTTTCCTCTTCCTGCACGATGCGTTCTGAAAGGTTCATCTTGAGGCGCAGGAAACTGATGCCCAGCACAAACTGGAAAACGAAAAAGATAACGACATTGATCAGCGTTGCGGCAACACCCGTTACAGATATGATGAGATACAGCATGAGGCCATCGGCCAGGATAACGATTACTGCATAGACTGCCGGAAGCATCGTAAAGCTGAGCGGGACGACCATGGAAAACGTCATAAATACTGCAGGATCGGCTATGCCCGTCACAAGAGAGTCAGAATATGTGATGGAAAGAGCCCAGGCAAAAAAGAAGATCGCACAGAAAAGATTAGCAGCGCCAAGCAGTGTATATCTGTGTTCAATATCCTTCTTCACAAACTCGTTGAGAACGATATATATGACAGCTACGGCCAGAAGGGAAAGGTAAAAGAGGCGGTATTTCAACAGAAACGGCCCGTACAATTCGGCGTTTATTGCCGTATATCCCAGCATCATAATCTCAAAAGCAGCCACAATTATTAAGGCCAGCGTAGAAATACCCTGAGAAGAACCGTACATTCCCATTAGAACGCGTTTTCTTTTTTCCGGTGCCATCCTGTTACTCATATCATGAATTCTCCTGCAAAAAATATTTATCTTTTTTTATTCTATCATGCCACGCAATAAACATAAGCCATGTCAGATCATAGAGATCCCAGGATCGTTTCCTAATCCGGCTTTTTGTAAGAAATAGACTAAAAAGCAGTAAGCAATACTACAGATTCACTACATATTCCGCAAGTCCCAGCGCAATTTCAAAGTGTCCCGGGTCATGCTGTGTGTGCTTTATCTGCCCTTTCTCTTTTCTCATCGTCCATTCAGGTGCATCCAGCAGATCTCCGCCTGTGAAAAACATATATACTTCATATCCTCTGAAATCACATACAGCCTGTACTGCAGATCCTTCCATTTCCACTGATATGCAGCCATCCGCCTTGTGCTTTTCAAAACCGTTAAGAGTCTCTCTGTAGAAGGCATCCGTTGTCCAGGTCTTGCCCAGGACATATGGTATCTTCTTCTTTTCCATGAAGTCTCTGACTATTTTCCAGTTTTTGATCCTGATGTAGTCTGAGGCGGGCGCATAGTGATAGGATGTGCCTTCATCCCTGTAGGCATCCGTCGGTATCATGACCTTGCCTCTGGCAATGTCCTTATCAAGGCAGCCCGCACCTCCGAAATGTATAAACCTGTCTGTTTCCATAACGGTGGTCAGTTCTTCAATCGGAGCCACGCAAGCAGGTGCGCCGACCCAGGTTTTGTAGAAACCAAATCTGTTTCCGTTGTGATCAAAGATGTAGGCAAAGTGAGCTCCGCTGGCCATCTTGTATTCACCGATCTTTTCACAGTTATAATTCTCCGTCACATACTTCTCTATTTCTTGAGAGAAGGTATAGATGACCGCATCTACCTTAACAGCGTTTTCATTCTTCTTGACATTGATCTTGGCCGGTGATCTGTCATCATATGAATCTATTATCATAAAACACTCCTTCTTTTTTCTCTATATTAACGGTTGTACTTAATTACTGTTGCAGCAAGCAGTATTGTTCCAATCATCAATCCGAATGCCATCGGGATAAAGACGAATGCAGAATGGTTAAAAGCCGTACCTATTGCAGAAAACAAAAAGCCAGCTCCCATGATGAACAGCCCGATCGCAAAGAGCGTGCAATACGTTTGTTTATTCTCTTCGCTTACCTTATCTGAATGGTAACTTATGATGAGATCTGTTCTCTGATTTTTATAGATCTGCCAGCCAATTTTAAAGAAGACTGTTCCCAGCAGCACAAATAAGATCCTGAAGGCAGAAAACCAGATGTTATCGCTCATATCATTCCGTTCCTATTAGCTGACCCTTTTTCAGCTGTTTAAATCTCACAGATCGTATGCTTTGGACTCAATTACAGTGACCTTCTCTTTAAATATCTTTCGGCATATCTGAAGTTCCAATGCCTGTCTATGTTGAAGGTGCATCAAAAGGTCTTCATACCGGTTCATAGAGCGCTTCTTTGCGTATGGTGAACTGTTGAAATATTCCATCAGCATGTCAAACCATATTTCCTTCCCGTCTTTATCCACCCGTTCCCTTCTGACTGCATCCAGGTTTTTCCTGATATCAGGTGACTCGATGTAATAGATCTCGTATTCCTTATCCTTAAGGGCGGACCATACTTCTTTATAGAAATCAAGGATGGCGTCATCTGGCATATCCCTGAAAAGGATCATATCTTCCACGGCGTTCTGAAACAGTGAACATTCAAAGATGTTGTTGTCTTCGTGCCAGTTCTGATATCTTGTCAGCACGATATCTCTATATTCTTCAAATGTCGTCCTTCCGCTGTAGATCTCGTAGTTCTCCAGCTGCCGATAGAACTCACGGTCTTCACTCTTTATTTGGGTATAACAGACGATCCAGCAGTCCCCTTCCTTATGCGATTTGCTGCAGATCTGGTCTTTAAGATCGTTCCATCGTTCCAGTACTTGTGAATACTGAACGTCGCTCATCCGTCCACACCAGGCCAGTTCGATCGGGGAATAATCTCCCTCCATAATTGTTCTACATTCGGGATGTTTCTCAGACAGTCTTCTGACCAGTGTGCTCTTTCCGCTTCCCTGTATCCCTTCAACGAAATAATTCATAATCTAATAATCCGTTTGATGTTGCTAAAACTCTTTTCAACGCCGCAGACAGCAGACAGTCTCCACATGCGGGGTATGCGGAAACATGTCATAACCTTTGATCATTTCGATCCGGTATTTATTTGTGAGCACATCAAGATTCTTGGCCAGTGTTGCCGGGTTGCATGAAACATAGATTATCTTTCTGATCTTCGACTTCATGATGCTCAACAAAAGTTCATCATCAAGACCGGTCCTTGGCGGATCGACGACCAGAACATCTATATCCTGCTGCTTCAGAATCCTTCTGATCGCTTTAGGCGCATCATCGGTTATGAAAGTGATGTTTTCTATATTGTTTTGTTTTGCGTTTTTTCTGGCATCCTGGATCGCCTTTTCAACTATTTCGATGCCGATGATCTTCTTTGCCTTGTCGCTGATATAAAGAGATATGGCACCAATGCCGCAATATGCCTCCACGACAGTATCACAGCCATCATCGATCAGATCTCTTACTTCCTCATAGATCTTTTCCGCCTGATCCTGATTGAGCTGGAAGAAGGCCTGAGGACTTATACTCAGCCTGTATTTTCCCAGCTTCAACTGGATCTTCTTTTCACCATAGAGAAGATGAAGATCATCCGGCATCATGTTTACCGGATTTCTGTGTGTATTGATGCCCTGGTAGACGCTGATCAGAGAATCGATCTTTTTTAGATCGGCGATCGTCTTCTCATCGATGACATCCTTTCCGCTGATCAGTACCATCTGGTACTGTTTATCAAAGCCTCTGATCATCAGCTGTCTTAAACCTGTTTTAAGGTGATGATCATACTGATGGTATTTGTGTTTATTTAGGACCTTCATGACCTTGATCCTGATCTCTTCCAGTTTCAGATCATGGATCAGACAGTGGTTTATATAGACCGGATGATTTGAACCTGAGGCATATAGGGCGTTGATCAGTATGCCGTCTTTCTCCACGATCGGAAGATTGCACTTGTTGCGATAGAAAAGCTGTTTATCACTTGGGACGATCTGTCCTGCATCGATGTCTTCTCCGGTATACTTGTAAAGTGCTCCTTCAAGAAGCTGTTTCTTGATCCTTAACTGTTCGCTGTAGGAAACAGGCATCAGGGCACAGCTGCCGCATCTATG
>CADCPE010000280.1 GCA_902803275.1 uncultured Erysipelotrichaceae bacterium | reverse complement strand
ATGCTCCCGGCACATTGGATAATCGTTCTATGACCAACGATTTTCCTCATTTCAGACATATATCCGGTCAAATCATTCACCTCCACACGTATCTATCTTCATTTCTCTGCATTTCTTGATTGCCAGATCATGATCCTGTCTAGATGCTTTTGCATGCCAACATTTCATTGATACCAAAATCACCCATTGTTTCACCCTCGCTAGATATCGGTCTATTCTATTTTTATAGTTCACCGTCTGATAACCACTTGGCGATATCAAAGATATGAATTCCCTCATACTGATATTCGGGGTGTCTGGTTCTGGCGATGATGATCTTCGGATAACCGTCCTTGATCGCAAGAAGAGGCTCATATTCTCTTTTGAATGTTTTCTCCCGAGTAATGTCGTCGGAAACCTGGATATAGATCTTCTCGCTCTGCCTTGTTGCGACAAAATCGATCTCTTTCTGATAGAGTTTTCCCACGTATACGTCATAACCGCGGCGTTTCAGTTCAAGATAGACCATATTCTCGTAAGTTCTTCCATAATCCAGATTTCTGGTTCCCAGAACGGCATACCGCATTCCATGATCTGCCACATAGTACTTGCTGTTGCTTCTGAGATACTTCTTTCCCTTCAGATCATATCTGGTTGCGGAATAAAGGATAAACGATCTTTCCAGATATGAAATGTATTTTGAAACGGTCTTATCTGTGATCGCACTATGGTCCTTGTTCAGTTCCAGACAGATATTGTGAGGCGAGGTCAGATTGGAGATGTTGTCCAGCATGAAATCAGAAAGCTGCATCAGCTCTTTTCTGTTTCTCAGCTTATACTTCTGAACCAGATCTCTTTCTATGATCGTGTAATAGACATCGGAAATATAAGCATATCTTCTTGCTTCTTCACGGTATTCATAGGATCCCGGCATGCCGCCTATCATGAAATATTCATCAAACGCATCCTGAACATCATCATTCTCAAAATACTGGAGATACTCTGAAAACGAGAACGGAAATACTTCAATCTCTGCTGTTCTTCCTGTAAACAGCGTCACAAGATCGCTGCTCAGCAGAAAAGCATTCGAACCCGTCAGATAAATATCATAGATCTTCTTTGCATGAAGACTGTTTATTGCCTTTTCAAATCCATTGCACAGCTGTACTTCATCAATGATCAATATATTGTTTTTGTTTTTCTTGTGCTTTTTGATACAGAATTCATGAAGGCTCTCATATTCAAGAAGATCGGAATAATCCAGCTGCTGAAGATCGATATATATCAGATTCAGATTCTTCATGTTCTTTCTCAGATAGTCTGAAAACTGAGAAATCAGAATTGATTTTCCGCATCTTCTGATTCCTGTGATGACTTTTATATCCGGTGTCCCAATGCAGTCAATCAGTTTATCAAGATATGTAGTTCTTTCTATTATTTTCATATTTATCTCTCCGCTTTTATTATATTATCTATTCCTAAAAAATGAATTTTTTTTATTTTTTTGGAATATATTCATACACTAATATGTTTGTGGACTCTATTGGAATCTATTCCAAAAAATGAAGGTTTTTTACATTTTGCGAAGTATTCTGCCCTGAACAAAGAAAAAGAATCTATTTACTTGGAATAGATTCTTGAAAAACCTCTGGTGCCATAGGGGGACAGAAACGAACCCCGGCCTGTTTTGTACGACATTAAAAGAGATATTGCTTATCCAAGTACATAATATCATGAAATAGATCGTTTGCAATATACTCAGATATCAGTTTTTGATATTCGGAAAGTGTTCGTAAATGTCCCTACAAAATATTTTTGTACAGACCCGAATGATCATAGAGGTATTGCTCAAACGTCTGTCTCATATTATTCGTGTATATGTATTTCTGTTCCCAGATCAATAGCTTCATAGAGCTGTCTGATTTTATCGATCGGAATATTGATGCATTCAAGCGTCGGATTGGTTTTCCATTCATCACCGCCAAACACGGTACGCCATGAAGCGTCATGGAATCCGACCATATGTCCGCCTGTTTCCCTATCAAAGCCTATCCAGTAATCAACATGTTTTTCATAATCTTCACCCGTCAATGTGGCATCTGTAGTCTTGTATAGGACGTAATAGGTACCGTAAGGAATAATGTCAGTGTTTTCGTTGCCGGTAACGATATCCGAGGCGAAGATCAGGTTATCGTTCTCATAATAGTACAGTTTCTGCTCCTGATATGATACTTCTATCAGCTTGCTGCCATCACTAATAACCGGTCCTGAAGGTGTATCATCTTCCGGACTGCTCTCATAATCCTTTCCAATCTTCTCACTTTCCTTTAACTCTGTACCGGTATTCATATCGGGATGCAGGTTTATGACATGTCCTCTTTCAAGAACAAAAAGCAACGATGCAAGACCTATAAATACCAGCAGGCCAGCCAATGTCTTTATGCTTGTGTTCAAACGCTCTTCTGATTCGTTTCTCTCTTTTCTCTTCCAAAAACCTGTATATCCTTTCCATATCTTCCTGGCCGAAATGGGTCGGCTTCCCGAGTCTTATTTCATTCTCAGAAACACCTAGCGCATCCGCAACATATCTGACATACTTTTCATCAATTGATTTGGTCTTACAGTTGTACCATTTAATGACGATGGAGGGATCAAGATAATCGTAGTTTCCATCGTTTTCCATGGACTTGAGGATTATTTTGTGAAGTTCTTTATAGTCGATCCGTCGATCATCACAAATCTCTCTGACATGTTTTGTGCTGTTTGCCATTTCGCTTCCTTCCATGTGTTGAATATATCGGTTTTCATGAAGAAATTCATTGCACAGCGTGCAAAATCGAATAATCAGCCAATATTGTATTGCCTTGCACTAGGCTTTTTCAAGACTGTTCTTGTCCAAAAGGAAATCCTCCAGATTCACATTGTAGATTCCATCTTCATCATAGTACGGAACGATGTTGTCTGCCGTGACGATGATCTTGGTAAAGGAATCCTTGATCTGCTTAAGCGATCTGGATTCCTGATCTCTTTTGCCCTCTGCTTCCAGAGAGAAAGCCGACTGTATGTAATATACTTTGTTTCCGTCTCTGGCGACAAAGTCGACTTCAAGGGTCTTCCTGACTGGATTCCCTTCCCTGTTTCTTTCAACGATGTCCAGCGTTCCCACATCGACGGAGTATCCTCTGGCAACAAGTTCGTTGTAAATGATGTTTTCCATGATGTGGGTCTGTTCGCTCTGCCTGAAGTTGACCCTGGCGTTTCGAAGCCCGATATCCGTGAAATAGTATTTTTTGTCGGCGCTGAGATACTTCTTTCCTTTCAGATCGAACCGGTTAGCGACCCGGATGAGGAATGCATCCTCAAAGTATTTCAGATAGGCATCAATCGTGTTGTGGGTGATATTGACATGCTGTTCTGACTTGAACGTCTTCTCCAGCTTGCTGGGATTGGTCTGTCCGCCGATATTGGAAGCGACGACATCCAACAGATCGCTGATCACCTTTTCATCGTTTCTTATCCTGTTTCTTTCGATGATGTCCCTGATGTATGTTTCCGCAAACAGATTCTGCAGATAATCCGCTTTCTCCTTGTACGTTTTCAATAGAAGCGTCCTTGGAAGGCCTCCGTAGGTTGCGTATTCTCTGAAGCGTTCCATTCTGTCTCCGTCATATACTTCAGAGAATTCCTTGTAAGTCAAAGGTTCCAGATGGATCTCGTCTCCTCTGTCCCTGAATTCCGTAACAACATCCTTTGAAAGCATCCTGGAATTGCTTCCGGTGACATAGACATCCAGATTGGGGATCTTGATCAGACCAAGCAGTACATCGACAAAACCGATCCTGTCTCCTTCCAGATAGGGATTATCGATCTCCTTCACGTTCTGGATCTCATCGATCAGAACATAATACTGTTCCTCATCTTCAATCCTGCTTCGGACATACCGATCAAGTTCAAGCGGATTGCGGTATCTGGCATTGATACTGTCATCTAGAGCGATTTCTATGATATGGTTTCTGCTGATACTGTTTTGAAGCATATATGCATAGAACAGATTGAACAGAAAGTATGATTTGCCTACTCTTCGTATGCCGGTGATGATTTTTACCCTTCCGTTATGCATACGGGATATCAGCTGCTGCAGATAATTGTCTCTTTTTATTTCCATTTTTAACTATCTCCTTATTCTGTTACATATTTCGTTTATATTATACTACTTATCCACATATATGTATCCTATTTATGT
>CADCPE010000279.1 GCA_902803275.1 uncultured Erysipelotrichaceae bacterium | reverse complement strand
CGCTTTCCTGGAAAACAACTATAACGAAGACGGATCCATCGATATCCCTGAAGCATTACAGCCGTATATGGGCGGACAGAAGAAGATCATCAAGAAATAGAAAAGGAAAAAGCTTGTTTCACGTGAAACAATCTTTTAATATATAAAGGAAGAAGAAAAATGTTTCACGTGAAACATCGAGGTAAAATATGCGACCAATAATATTTGATTACAACGGAACCTTGTTCTTTGATGCCGATATCAATGAATGGGCCTGGCGGCAGACCGTCAACGAGATCTCAAAAGGAACAATAGATTTTGATGAAGTATACAAGGAGTTCAAAAGCACCAGAAACTATATTTTTATAGAACACATTTTTAAAATGCTTGGTTATCCTTTGGAAGAAGACAGAATAAACTACTGGGCAAAAAGAAAAGAAACAGAATATTATCATCGTTTCTGCAAAGAGCACAACCGAAAAGAGCTGGCTCCGGGCGCAGAAGAACTGTTTGTCTATCTTAGAGAAAACAGGATCCCATATAATCTGTGCACCGCTTCAATAAAGGAAAATGTCGATCTGTATTTTGATTTTGTTGGTCTGAATAAATGGTTTGACAGAGAAAAGATCGTTTATGATGATGGAACTTTCGAGAACAAAATCAGCATGTATAAAGCCGCAGCGGAAAGGATCGGCACGAAAATCGAATGCTGCACTGTATTTGAAGATTCGCTGAAATCGATATCTGAAGCCGTAAAAGCCGGCTGCAGTCATATCATCGCCATCAGGAACTATGACCCTGATATCAAGGAGATAATCCAGGTGATAAACGATTTCACGGAACTGGATTACAGCATCCTGTAAATGTTTCACGTGAAACATTTGAAACAGGGAAGCGATTACTATAAAATATAAATGGTACAACAAACACGTTTCTAACTTGGTCAGGTGCGGAAGCAAGCAGCCATACGAGCCTCTGTCTGTGTGTACCATTTTTATTAGAAAGAGAAGATCAGCAAGATGATGATAATATTTGAAGGAATAACGGCCGCCGCAATAGTGCTGCTTAGCTGTGTAACAGGAATCGCCAACGGCGCACACAATATGGCCTTCTTCTATGAAGAAGACGTACAAAAAAGAGTGGAAGAACTTGGCCTGATAAGTAAAGAAAAGATCAGGATAAATCAGAAAAAATTCCTCTTTTATGGAATATTGCCATATTTTATCCTGGTGATCATATTTGTCTATGTAATAAACAGGGTCAGGGGATTTATGGATCCGTTTATACAGATAAGCGCCATTCTTCTTATCGAAGGCGTATTTGACCGCCTGTTCATTGACTGGTATTGGGTAAATCACACAAAAGCCTGGGAAATTCCGGGAACCGAAGACCTCAAACCTTATATAAATAGAAAGGCATGGATCAAAAAGTGGATAGGGACTCTGGTGGGCTTTCCGCTTGTCGCTGCCGTTATATCTTCGATAATGAGTCTGATAATAAAATGAACATATATATGAAAGAAGCCTACAGGGAAGCTGAAAAGGCGTTCAAGGAAGATGAAGTTCCTGTAGGGTGTGTGATCGTCAAAGAGGAAAAGATAATTGCAAGGGCGCATAACCGGAAAGAAAAGAAAAACTGTGCCGTCTTTCATGCGGAAATCGAATGCATGATCAAGGCAGCCAGAAAACTGAATAACTGGAACCTAAAAGGCTGCGATCTTTATGTAACTCTTGAACCGTGCATGATGTGCACAGGCGCGATCGTCAATTCAAGGATCGACAGGATCTTCTTTGGCTGCAAAGACCCCAAGGGTGGAGCGCTGGTATCAAACGTTAAATTCAAGCGCATCAGAAACCTCAATCATTATCCGCAGATAAAAGGCGGCATCGATGAAGACGAGTGCTCTGCGATACTTAAGGAATTTTTCAGAAACAAGAGAACAAAATAGACGGAGCAGTACAGACAAGCCTGAAATGAAGGCTTTTTTGTTTGGTGTTCCTGATAAAAGATAAAGCTCATGCGCTATAATATAGGTATGGCTTATCAGGTGCTTTACAGAACATACAGACCCGCAAAATTTTCCGAAGTTGTCGGTCAGGATTATATAATCAAGACCCTGGTCAATGCGATCAGAAACAACAAGATAGCTCATGCCTATCTTTTTGCCGGACCGCGAGGTACAGGCAAGACAACGATCGCCAAGCTTTTTGCGAAAGCCATCAACTGTGAGAAGTTCAAGAACGAAGCCTGTGACAAATGCGAAAACTGCAAGGCCTATCTGGAAGGTAATCATCCGGACATAATCGAACTTGATGCCGCCAGCAACAACGGCGTTGACGACATCCGCGAAATAATCGAACAGGTCCCGTATGCACCGATGCTGGGAAAATATAAAGTCTACATCATCGATGAGGTGCACATGCTGACGACGCAGGCTTTCAACGCACTGCTTAAAACGCTTGAAGAGCCGCCTGCACACGTCATCTTCATCCTGGCAACGACCGATCCGCAGAAAGTCATTCCGACCGTGCTGTCCAGATGTCAGAGATATAACTTTTCAAAGATCAATCTCTATGAGATAAAAAAGAGAACGATCGAAGTACTGAACGCCGAGAAGATTCCTTACGAAGAAAAAGCGGTGGAAGAGATCGCCCGACTGGCAGAAGGCGGAATGCGCGATGCGCTGTCACTGCTTGAACAGTGTCTGGCATACAATCCTGACGAAGTCAAACTTGAAGATGTTGAACACATCTTCGGTCTGACATCGACCTCTGAGGAAGTAGATCTCTACAAGAAGGTTCACACCAACGACATCAGCGAAGTAGTAAGGAAGCTAAGAGAAATGTATGGCCAGGGCATGGATACCAAGAGACTGGCGGTCGATATGATCGAGATAATCAAGGATGTTCTGATCTATTCCGACCAGGGCAAAGAGAACCTGCTCAGCAGGGTCACCGCGATCGAAGCTCAGGACATCATGAAACTTGTTCCGACTGAGAACCTGTTAAAGGATGCAAAGAATCTGGAAGAAGTAATTTCCCGGGAAAAACAGAATGCCAACTTCCTGTCTTATCTGGAACTTGCCTTGATCCAGATGGCCAGTACAAAAACGGGTGTAAAGGCACCGGAAGCAAACAGGCCGCAAGAGGAACCGGTCGAAAAGCAACCGGAAAGAAAGGCAGAACCGGTCGAAGAGAAAGTTGACAGCTTTGTGGTCGAACCGGAGAACGATCTGCTGCTGTCCATCCTGCTGGATGCCAACAGAGACCTCAAGATCGCCGACCAGATAATCTACAACAAGCTTGTGCTGTTCCAGTATGAACCGGATAAGCGCAAGTTCTATCAGCTTCTGATCGGTACGGAACTGTTTGCCTCGAACAAGGATGCCATCATCGTCTGCGGAAAGCGTATGCAGGCCGACAGCATCAACACCAAGTCTACCAACGAAGAACTCTACAGGTTCATCAACAAGGAGTTCGGTATCGACAAGATGATCTATGCGATCGATGAAAAGAAGAAAAACGAATTGATCGAACTGTATAAAAAAACACCGGCCGAAATGCGAAATCGACCGGTATATATCGAAAAATATAAAATAGAAGAGAAAAAGGAAGAATCGACCGAAGACAGGCTTAGAAGCATCTTCGGAGATTCATTAAAAATCGAGGAGTGATTATGGATATCAATAAACTGATGCAGCAGGCACAGGCCATGCAGAAAGAACTGGAAAAAATGAGCGACCAGATCAAGGAACACGAATATGAAGGAACTGCTTCCAATGGTCTGGTGAAGGTTACGATCAACGGTGACAACCGCGTACTTGCGGTAAACATCGATCCGTCGATTCTGAATCCTGATGACAAGGAAATGATCGAAGATCTGATCATGATCGCCGTCAACGACGCGATCGATCAGGCAGATGATGAAAAGAAGGAAAAATTCGGCGGCATGGCTTCAGCCATGGGGCTTCCGATCAAGTAGAAATGTACCCAAGTAATTTTGAAAGTCTGATAGACCTGTTTGAAAAACTGCCAGGTGTCGGCAACAAGAGCGCTCAACGCTATGCCTTCGCGCTGCTGGAAAAGGACAGCGAAACGATAGACGAGATCGTTGAGACGATCAAGAAAGTAAAGAACATCAGAAGATGCAGGATCTGCGGATTCCTGAGCGACGAGGACGAGTGCCTTTTCTGCAAAGACACGACCAGAAACAGAAGCCAGATCATGGTTGTAGCATATGCTCAGGACGTGGTCGCGATCGAAAAGACCGGTTCCTATAAAGGGGTGTATCACGTGCTCAATGGACTGGTGTCATCTTCCAAGGGGGTCTTCCCTGAAGACATCAATATTGATTCGCTGTTAAAAAGGATCAACGAAGAAACAAAAGAAGTTATTATCGCAACCTCACCGACTATGGATGGTGAGATGACGGCTTTATACCTTGACAAGATCCTCAAAGACAAAGGCGTACTTGTCACCAGGCTGGCACACGGTCTGCCGATGGGCTCGTCTCTTGACTACGCCGATGACCTGACTCTGATCAAGGCTATGGATAATCGCAGGAAGATAACAGATGAATAAACTTCTAACCGTATACGACGACAAAGAACCTCTTAACAACGTCATAAACGAGATAAGTCTTGACGTTGACGAGGTTTTTTATGTCTATCACCACGAAGTGCCAAGGACTTCTTTCAACAACATCACCAAAGTGATCAGAAGGCACAAGAACATCGGCCTGCATTTCGTGCAGCTGGAAGATGACGAAAGGCAGCTGAATGAACTGATCGATGAAAACACGATCGTCGATGTGGGTGGAGCAAAATATCTTTCACTGGTGCTGTTCGATATGTGTGAAAAGTACAACAACCAGATCATCTATTATGATGCCGAAGAAAACCTCATCAAGGATTACCGCAGTCATAAAGTGCTGGATGTCGAGGTCGTGAAACTGAATATTGAAGATGCGCTGCGCTTAAGAGGCGGGGAGATCGTCAGTCAGCTTCATCACAACGTCAAAGAAAAAGAAAACAAGGAGACGATCACAAAACTGGTCGAAACAAACCTTGATGACTACAGCTCCTTTATCAAATATATGACGCTGGTCAACAGCAAGATGAGTGATAATAATTACCTGGGCAATTATGAGTATGCCATAAATAAAAGGGATCATGACGAACTGCTCACAGGAAACGTCTTCAACAACATCGATCAGCTGTTCAGACTGGCTGATGATCGAATCTGTTTCATTAACCGCAGCATCAGGGATATCGTGATGGTCTCCGGAACCTTCCTAGAAAACTATCTCTATATAAAACTGAATGAACCCGGTTATTTTGATGATATAAAGATGTCCGTCATCATTGATTTTTCTGACGAGAAATATTCTCATCCGGTAAGATGCGAGATCGATTGCCTGGTCATCAAGGACAATCAGCTGCTGTTCTGTTCCTGCAAGTCATCCAAGGCCACGACCGACGACCTCAACGAGATCTTTGTCCACAACCGGATGTTTGGCAACAGCAGGTCCAAAGCCGTCATGTTTGTGGGCGAGGAACTTGACCGCCGCTATCCAAGCATCTATGCCAAATCGATAGAGCTTGGAATATATGTCGTCGATAAATCGTCGCTTCTAAACAAAGGCGCTGCCGCCATATTCATGGAGATCTGTGAAGGGACCTATAAATACGACCAGTTGACCTGAGATAATGAGATAAAGAAATGTCCGCCATAGCTTACATCACCGATTCGAAAATGCTGGAGCTTCATCGTCTGAACAACCATAAAACGATGAATTTTTGGCGGCTGTCAAGAAACACCAACTTCTCCGATTTCTCAACCGGCGACCTCGTCTTCTTTCTTTCAAAAGACAAGGAACATAAAAACAAGAGTGAAAAAGGCATCGTCGGATTCGGCAGAGTAAGCAGGATCAATGTCTCCTCCGTAAAAACGATGTGGGATAAATACGGCATACTCAACGGTTATCAGAGCCTGCCTGAATTTAAAGAAGCGATCCTCAGGGTATCCAAAGACAAGCAGATCCCGAAAAAGATCTCAAGTTTCTACCTGGAAAACGTTGTGTTCTTCCAGCCGGTCTATTTAAGCGAATGCGGCAAGAAGATATCGACCAACGTTGAATCGTACATCTATCTCAAGGATGAAGATGTCGTGATGAAGCTTCTGTCTCTGGCAAAGGAGTCAAACGATCTGTGGTCAAACCTCAACAACAATCACGAGGACATTGAACAGGAACAGGTCATCTATGCCCTGTATGCTGCTCACGACCATATAGGAGATATCAAGGTAAGTGACAAGATATATAAAAAAGCGCAGCGGCTGCTGAAACAGTATGTTGAACAGCACCCTCAATATCAGTTTGTCCGCAATTCAAAAAACGAGATCTATCGGATCAGTGATAAAGAAATAAGCTTTATATTCTATTACGATAAAGAGATCGACCAGAGGTATCTGATCGGCCAGGCTTACCTCTATAAATACTATCTGAAGAATTTTTCCGATCTTGATATCACCGCAGAATTCCGTTTTTTAAACAAAAACGACGAATTGAGCTATTACCTGAACTCGATCTGAAATCATCTCGATAATCATTGTATTTTGTATGGCAAGTTCCTAAAATGATTATGTGAGTCAGGAAAAGGGAATATTGCTCGGGCAATATAAAGGCCGGAGAAAAGCGGCAGAAGCTTAAAGAAGAGCTGCTCAATATGCCCAAGGGACATGCGAATGTCTTATATCGTAATGGCAAAGGCTATTACTACCTTACTTATAGAGAAGAAAAGAAGATAAGAAACGATTACTTGGATCCTGTCGGCAAGATAGATCTGAGTAACGTTTTTAATAAGTCTAAGATAAAAGAAGGAAACAAAGCCTTGATCAGACAGCTGAAAAAAGATGCAACAGGGAATTAAGGCAAGAACAGGAAGAAGAGATGCTGCTTAGAAGACCAAAGAAAGATATCCTGCATGGAAACATTCTGGAACAGATGCTGCTGCTGTTTTTCCCGTTCCTATTAAGTTATTTCCTGCAGCAGATCTACGGTTTTGTCGACAACATAGTGCTGGGAAGATTTGTCGGCAAGGAAGGTCTGGCAGCTGTCGGTGGATCACCGACCGCTATCATCAACATCATCATCAACTGTGTAAACGGTCTGACTTCGGCCATAACCGTAATGGTTGCCCAGTATTACGGAATGGGCAACATGGAGAAAGTCAGCAGAAGCGTAAGAACGGGAATCTTTGTTGCGGTGAGCGTTGGAGCTTTTCTTTCGGTAGTCATGATCACAGCTGCTCCGTTTTTCCTGAAGCTGATGAACACCCCGGCCGATACGCTGAACATGTCACTCACATATATGAGGCTCTACTTCATTTCGCTGGTCCCTTATTTCATCTATCAGACCGGCGTCTGTATCCTGAGAGCTCT
>CADCPE010000278.1 GCA_902803275.1 uncultured Erysipelotrichaceae bacterium | reverse complement strand
TGCTGGCACTGTTCCTTATATCATTGATCACTTCATCAGTAAGTCTCATTAAAACTCGATTTTATTTCTGATATAGTCTTTCAGTTCAGTGATCTTTACACGTTCCTGTTCCATGCTGTCACGGTCTCTGACTGTTACGCAGCCGTCAACAGGCGTATCAAAGTCATAAGTGATGCAGAAAGGCGTACCGATCGCATCATTTCTTCTGTAACGCTTGCCGATCGAACCGGCTTCATCATATTCGCAATGGAATTCCCTGCACAGATCATTGAACAGAGCGGTTGCCGGCTCAGAAAGCTTCTTGGACAGCGGACAGACGCAGGCCTTGACCGGTGCGATCGCCGGATGCAGATGCATGACGATCCTTTCATCGTTTTCACCGACTGTCTCCTTGTCGTATGCATCGCAGCATACCATCAGGAACAGTCTTTCAACACCGACTGACGGTTCAACGCAATACGGCGTATATTTCTCATTGGTTTCCGGATCAAGATAAGTCAGATCCTTGCCTGAATATTCAGAATGCTGCTTGAGGTCATAATCCGTACGGTCGGCAATGCCCCAGACCTCGCCCCAGTCGGTAAACGGGAAGGCATATTCGATATCACTGGTTCCCTTTGAATAGAACGAGAGTTCTTCAGGATCATGAGGTCTGACTCTCAGTTTTGTCTCATTGATGCCGAGCTTCTTTACAAAGTTGTAGCAGTAATCGACCCAGTATTTATACCATTCCATATCCGTGCCAGGCTTACAGAAGAATTCCAGTTCCATCTGTTCGAATTCTCTGATCCTGAAGATGAAGTTGCCCGGTGTGATCTCGTTTCTGAACGATTTGCCGATCTGGCCAATACCGAAAGGCAGCTTCTTTCTGGAAGTACGGGCAACATTGTTGAAGTTGACGAAAATGCCCTGGGCTGTTTCAGGTCTGAGATAGACGACTGACTTGGCATCTTCAAGAGTGCCGATGAAGGTCTTGAACATCAGATTGAAAGGTCTGGCATTGGTGAAATTGTGCTTGCCGCAGACCGGACATTTGATGTCGTTCTCTTCGATCATCCTGTCCATCTCTTCCGGCGTCTTGCCTTCAGCCGAAAGACCTGTTGCTTCAAAGATCATGTTGTCAGCTCTGAAACGTCCCTTGCATTCCTTGCAGTCGACCATTGAATCAGAGAATCCCTTTAAATGTCCTGAAGCTTCCCAGGTCCGCGGATTCATGATGATTGCGGAATCGATGCCGACGTTGTATGGTGAACGTTCAATGAATTCTCTCCACCAGAGATCCTTGATGTTCTTCTTGAGCCATGAGCCCAGGATGCCGAAATCCCAGGAATTGGAAAGGCCGCCGTAGATCTCTGAACCCTGATAGACAAAGCCTGAACTTTTAAGATGTGCAACTATTTCGTCAAAAGAATACTTATTTTCCATTTTCATGTTCCCTTTCATTTATAAACCTTGCTACATATACACCGCTTGCTGAAGCGTGAGATAAGGAATGTGTTACACCCGAACAGTCGCCGATGACAAACAGGTTCCTGTGCAGGGTCTCCAGATTTTCATCAAGTTCCAGTTCCATGTTGTAGAACTTGACCTCGACTCCGTAAAGCAGCGTCTCGTCATTGGCTGTGCCCGGAGCGATCTTGTCAAGCGCGTAGATCATTTCGATGATATCATCCATGATCCTTTTCGGAATGACAAGTGAAAGATCGCCCGGAACTGCTTTCAGAGTCGGCGTGATGAAGGAGCTTTCGATCCGATCAGGTCTTGAACGCTTGCCCCTGATCAGATCGCCGAAACGCTGAACGATAACTCCTCCTCCCAGCATATTCGACAGTTTGGCGATCGATTCGCCATAACCGTTGGAATCCTTGAAAGGTTCCGTAAAGTGCTTTGACACCAATAAAGCGAAGTTGGTGTTTTCCGTCTGCTTTTCCGGATCCTCATAGCTGTGTCCGTTGACTGTGATGATGCCGTTGGTGTTCTCGTTTACGACAAGGCCTTTCGGATTCATACAGAAGGTGCGTACTCTGTCCTGATATTTGGACGTCCTGTAGACGATCTTGCCTTCATAGAGCTCATCAGTGATGTGATTGAAGACCTCACATGGCAGTTCCACTCTTACACCGATATCGACTCTGTTGGAGATGGTCGGGATATTCAGATCGCTGCAGACCTTCTCCATCCATTTGCTGCCGCTTCTTCCGGCCGATATGACCAGGTAGCGGCAATGGAAGCTGTCCTTATCCGCAAGTACCTCGTATTCATCATCGACTTTCTTCACTTCATTTACGGTCGTATTGAAATAGATGTCTACCTTCTTGCTCAGATATTCATAGATATTTGAAAGTACCTCATAGTTTATATCCGTGCCCAGATGTCTTACTTTCGCATCAAGCAGATGCAGACCGTTCTGGATGCATTTGGTCTTGAGGGCGGAATTGGCCGTTGAATACAGTTTGGTCTTATGTCCGCCGTATTCCATGTTTATGGAATCGACATAGTGCATGAGTTCCAGGGCCTTTTTCTTGCCTATATGTTCATACAAAGTACCGCCGAAATCATTGGTGATATTGTATTTTCCATCAGAAAAAGCTCCTGCACCGCCAAAACCGTTCATGATGGCACAGGTCTTGCATTTGACGCATTTTGTGATCTTTTCACCGTCGATCGGACATTTACGGTTTTCAAGTTTATTACCGGCTTCAACGATCGCAACCTTAAGATCAGGATCGATCTTGCTGATCTCGTAGGCGGTAAAAATACCACCCGGACCGCAGCCGACTATTACAAGGTCATAATTTCTCATTCTATCCCCTTACCCCTACTAATTATAGTAGAAAAAAATTCAAAAAGCAGTACATAAATACAGATATTTAGCAGTATAATATCTTAGTTGGAGGTAACATATATGTCAAGATATACAGGCACAGTTTCCAGGGGCATCAGATGCCCTATCATAAAGGAAGGAGATGACCTCCAGAAGATCATCCCCGACACCATCATCGAAGCCAGCAAGGCGGAAAACATCAGCCTCAACGACAGAGATGTCGTAGCGATCACGGAGTCAGTCGTTGCCAGAGCACAGGGCAACTACTGCACAGTTGATGATATAGCCAAAGACGTCAGAAACAAGCTTGGCGGTCAAGATATGGGCGTCATCTTCCCGATCACTTCCAGAAACCGCTTTTCAGTACTGCTGACCGGTTTTGCCAGAGGAGCCAAGAAGATATATCTGATGTTCTCATACCCTTCTGATGAAGTGGGAAATGCTTTCCTGACTTATGATGAACTCGATGAAAAAGGCGTAAATCCCTACTCTGACGTCTTGAGTGAAGCTCAATACAAGGAGCTCTTCGGAGATCCGATCCATGAATTCACCGGTGTCAACTATATCGACTTCTACAGAAAGCTCATCATCGATGAAGGATGTCAATGCGAGATCATCTTCGCCAATAAAGCCAAGACGATCCTCGATTACACCAGAAATGTCTTGACATGCGATATACATACCAGAGCCAGAACCAAGAGGATCTTAAAGGCCGAAGGAGCCAATGTCTATGGTCTTGACGACATCATGAATGCACCGGTCGATGGTTCAGGATACAATGAAAAATACGGACTTTTGGGTTCCAACAAGGCAACCGATGAAAAAGTCAAGCTCTTCCCT
>CADCPE010000277.1 GCA_902803275.1 uncultured Erysipelotrichaceae bacterium | reverse complement strand
CCCCTGATCAGTTTGGACATGGCCAGTGTAGCGATATTGATCGTATCCATGATCTTGTCATCATAGTCTTTTTCAAAATCCATGGCTTCCTTGCTTGCCAGATTGTCGGTCACGACATAGACGCACCCGGCCTGCAGCTGCAGGATCGAGGCTACCGTAAGCATGGTCGCACATTCATTATCGACACATTCGACCCCGACTTTCTGCCACGGTCTGATCCTTTCTTCGACATCGCCATGAGCAAACGGCGATTCCAAAAACAGGGCATCATGCGTTCTGATGATACCGGTCTTGACTTCGATGCCCAGTTCTTCGGCGCTCTTCAACAAGGCAAATAAGGTATCAAGATCACTGACCGCCGGATACTGGATGTTGACATATTCCAGTGTCGCCCCTTCACAACGGCAGGCGCCTATCGGAATGAATATCGTTCCCGGTTTGATACTTGGATCGATCGCAAAACATGATCCGACTTTGATCATCCTTCTGCAGCCGACATGTCTTAATTCTTCCACCGCGATCTCGGTAGGCATGCAGCCGTTGCCGATGCTCATGCATGACATTCTGACGCCATGGCACATTCCGGTATAGGTGATGTATTCGCGATGAAAGGCCTGTTTTTCAGCTGTTTCAAAAGTATCCTTGATCTTTTCGATCCTCTCAAGATTGCTGGTGAGGATACAGCCCTCTCCGATCTGGGAAGCATCAATGCCCAGATGATGGACTTTTCCGTTTTCAAGCTGCGGAAGCGAATCAAAATTATTCTTAAGCAGGTCTGCCATTATCTGATAACTCCTTTCTTCTCCATTTCATCAAGGATCTCTGTTGCCCTGATCGCGATTCTGGAACAGACAAGGATCCTCTTGTCCATGAAGTCATCTTCAAATGCCTCCGGATAGGCCTCGATCGATTTAGGGCCGGTATAGTAGATCGTATCTTCGACCATTGAAGTATGTGATACGCAGATCGATCCGCATCTTAGACCCAGCTGCGGTCCGACAGTAAACAGCGTAGCTGATTCGTTCTCCACCATCTTTACACCGGCATCGACCCACGGCTTCATCCTCTCGTAGGTATCGATCATGGCAGTGCTGGTCTCTCTGTAGTATGAATCATGAGCTCTGTAGAGACCGACGATCGGATCTTCCCCCATCTCTCTGGCAGCCATGATCAAGGCTTTGGTCACATAAGGATCGGCAATAGCCGGATATTCAGGCGGTACATATTCATAGGAATTTCCATCGCCTCTTACACAGCCTGTAGCAATGATGATCCTGCCCGGTTTGTAATCCGTCAGCAAGGCAGCACCTGTGCCGACACGGATGAGATTCTTCATGCCGATCTGCGAACATTCTTCCGCAACGGTAGAGACCGCTAAAGGTCCCATGCCCGAGGATACGACAGAGATAGGCACATCCTTCTGCGTGATTCCTGTATAGGTATAGTAGGTCCTTCTTTTCTGGACCAGATGAGCCTGCTTGAAACATGAAGCGATTATTTCTGAGCGGGCCAGGTCACCTGGCATCAGAACTGTCTTTGCGATGTCGCCTTCCTTCAAGCCGGTAAAGTATAGTCTGCCTTCGCTGTCAAGATATTTCTTTTCTCTTACTTGCATCTAATTCTCCTTCACATAGCCGGTTTTGACATTGAGCTTATGGATCAGGTCATTGCATTTGCTCAGGATGAACTGTTCATCAAAGCCCTGAATGTGTTTGTTTCTTAATTTCAGCTGTCCCTTTACAAAGACGGTATCGACAGCGTGACCGGTTCCGGCATAGAGCAGATTGCCGATCCTGTGATCCCTGTCGGTGAGTGAGAGATCATCTTCCATATTGACCAGGATCAGATCGGCCTGATTGCCTTCCTTGATCTCTCCGAGATCCTCATAGCCAAGAGCCTTTGCCCCGTTGATCGTCATCATTTTGAATGTCGTTGAGGCATCCATGACTGTCGGATCAAGCGTGATAGCCTTCTGCAGATAAGAGCCGGCCTTTCCTTCTCTGATCATATCCTTGGTGCCGCTGGAAGCTTCACCGTCACAGCCCATCGCAACAGGTATGCCCTTGCTGAGCATCTGCGCGATCTTTGGAATACCGTCCGAGATCTTCATGTTGGTATTAGGGCAGTGAACCGGAACAGCTTTTGTTTCCTTGATGATATCGATCTCATGGTCACTAAGCCAGATCGAATGAGCCAGCAAGGTATGTTCATCAAGAACACCGATCATTTCAAGAGCTTCGGCTTCACCGTTTGTGCCATAGGCTCTGGCCACATTTTCAGTTTCCATCTTTCCTTCGCCAAGATGCGTATGATAGATCAGTCCTCTCTCATTGGCGAATCTCTTAAGGCTGACTGCCATTTCCTTTGATACGGCAGGCAGACCGGCCGGAGCTACGGATGCTTTCATCAGACCGTTATTGCGGCCATGGACTTTCTCGTAGACTTCCTGTGAGAGTTTCAAAGCCTCGTCAACAGAGATCAGAGGTGTTACATCATTTTCCGGTATATCGGTCGTAGAGATGCCGAAGGTGACTCTGATGCCCGCATCTTCAAAGGCTTTCAATGTGGCATCCATATGGCCATAGCCGCCCATTTCGTTGATCGTCGTCGTGCCGAATCTCAAAGCCGAAAGGCATGAAAGAAGTGTCGCATAATAGTAATCCTCATCATCCATGTCCTCTTCAAAGGTGAAGAGCCTTACCAGCCATTCCGTAATGACCAGATCATCAAGCGGTCCTTTGATGAAAGTCTGATAGGTATGTGAATGACAATCCACGAAACCCGGCAGTGCCAGCATGTTGTGGGCATCGATGATCGTTGCCCCTGGACATTCACGGGCGTCGATCTTTCCGATCTTCTTGAAGTATCCGTCTTCGATATAGATATCTTTGTTCTGGGTAGAAAGATCATCAAGATTTCCGATATCTGCATTTCTGATCAAAAATCTGCTCATATATTCCCTCCTTCAGTGATCTTTGTATAAGCTTCAGGATTGCGGTCTTTGAAATAGTCTCTTTCATCGATCAGATCCCTGTCGATCTCAACTTCCATTATTCCTTCATGATTCCTCATCATCCCGATCAGCCGGCCATGAGGATCATAGGCATACATCATCGGGATCGGGTCGCAATAGTGTGTTGTGCCCAGAACGAAGCATCTGTTTTCAATGGCCCTCGCCTTGGCCAGTGTCGTCCATTCGTCAAACTGCTGTTCATGCCACATGCCTGTTCCGATCGTGTTGAACAGTATCCACGCCCCGTCAAGGCACTCGATCCTGGCAACTTCCGGAAAATGCATCTCATAGCACAGGATCGTGCCTATCTTGCCAAAAGGCGTGTCCAGGGCTTCAATGCTTTTGCCCAGTCTGGCATTATCCTTGCGATCGCCATCAGTAAGGGCGCTCTTGCAATGGGAATAGACAAGGCCCTTATCAGGATCAATGACCACGGTATACAGGCTCTTGCACTGCCCCTGATCCTGGGTTCCAAGTATCAGCCATTTATCGTATCGGCGCGCAAGTTCACTAGCCTTGGCGCAGTCTTCGCTTTTCAGATAGCCTTCCGGAAAAACAACGATCTCGCCCTGAGCCCTATTCAGATACTCTTCCATCTGTTTAAGTTCATCAGATACATGTCTCTCACCACTGCCAAAACCGACTCGCGGCAATAAGCAGCACAGACTGACTCTGATCTTTCTTTGCATATTGGATTTCCTCTTTCTGTAAAGTGCCGGCCTATTTTAATAAAATAAGCCAGCTTAATAAAGCTGGCCAACTAACTTCGTTGATATGGATATACTCCACTCTTGTACTTCTACAGAAGCAACTTTCTAAATTCAATTTATCACTAGAGCATATTTCCGGTCAAGATGAATATCGTATTTATTCCGCATCTGTTTCCTGCGATGTCTCAGCCGCTTCAGGTGAGCTGATCTCCAGGAATTCTGTGATGATATTTTCTTCATCGACCAGAGCTTTGATCAGATCGTTCTGCTTCAGGAAAGAAGCCCGATAATCGCCTCCGGATAGATCGTAATGATAGATGATCTGGTTTTCATCTTTGATCAGGACGATACTGTTGCCTTCAACGGTAATGATCCTGATATCGCTGACACTGAAGCTTGTTTCCTTTGTTTCGACAGGTTCTTCAGGCTTATTGTCGGCACCGATGATCCTGATGTAGTTTCTGTAGGCTTCTTCGATGGTCGTTCCCACACCGACATTCTGGTAATTCTCATAGCTGACAAACGCAAAACTCTTGATCAGATTGGCGCTGTCTACCATGCCCATGAAATAGGTCGGCACATTGCTGACATTGACCATGCTTGGGAAGATAGCTGTGTAATGATACTGCTGCAGAGCACCTTCGGCACTGCTTCTGGCTGAATACTCTTCGGCTCCGGCCCTGCGGATGTAGGTGATGCTGCCGTCTCTTAGATCCACGTAGGCAAAGCCGACATTTGATTCATCCTTGCCGACACTGGTCACGCCGGTATAGATGTGCACGTTATTGTTGAACTGAACATAGGCATAGTCATCAGTGAATTCCACGACACCTCTGTTGGAGAAGTTGAACAGTCCGTTTTCATAGCGCTTGCTTTGTCTGAACTGCGTATAGACGATATCGATCGGATAGACGTTGTCGACCCAGGAAGGAATGCTTCCCTTTTCGTAATATGCAGTCTTGCCATCCTGCGGATCGCAGATATAGACGCCCTTCACATCGGTGGTCTTGGAAACAAAGGTCTTTTTCAATACCGGGGTGACCCAGTATGGCTTGCCGCTGTCATCAAGTTCAAAACGCGTCTCAGCTTTAATGGAGAACGGATCGCTTAAAAACAGGTGACGTCTGATATCCTTCAAAAAATAGGAACTCTTCATGTATCTCATGCCTTCGGTCCTGACAAGTTTGGCTTCACCGTTATTGCAGTCGACGATGATGTATCCCGGTGTCGTCTTGGTCACAAAATACTTGTACAGTCCGCCGAAATCGATCGGTGTAACACGGTAGAGCCTTCCATTCATGGAGATCTGCGTCCAGTCATCACCTACTTCATATTGCGATACTTCATCAGATCCAAGCGTGCCGAATACTCGATCACCGATCTGAATGGCCGTGTTCTTATCGACCAGCTGGACCTGGGTGGCATCAAATTCCGGGATCTGAGAAAAATCGGTTTCTTTGATCACCGACTGATTCCTGTAGTTGTTTAAACCGCCGGTATATGGTCCGCCGATGATGCAGGCGATGATGAATACCGCAACGATCAAAACGCTCGGGTAAAACATGATCTTGACTTTGCCGCCGACTGTCTTGGTCTTGTGCAGGCCGGCAAAAAACAGATAGGAAGTCAAAACGATCACAAACAGTTCAAGCACGAAAGGCAGATAGTGAATGTTCATCGGGATACAGACGATCAGCTGGAAAAAGCCGATAGTCAAAGCTATTCCCAGCAGAAATACGAATGTATAGGCGCCTTTCATCCTGATGTTTTCCATTTTTCTGATTTTTTCCATAAACGATACCTCCTCAATCATTCAGAAGGATACTGCTTTTAAACTGTTCGATCAGTTTTCTGTCAAGATAGAGTCCCTTCTCAAAGTATGTATCAAAATCATTATAATTCTTTTTTATTGCCTCGATGGCTGTCTCAAGATATTCAGGTTTGGCCAGAAACATATCTCTGACATATCCCGCCTGCTGCTGAGTCTTGCCATCCTTCAGCATCTGTTCATAATACGCCGCAGCCTTTTTCTCATTTACCAGATTCGTCAAATCGTAGTCTTTCCTCACTTCATCAAGATCGACGCCAAGAGCCAGCAGCACAAAGGCGCTGACCAGGCCGCAGCGGTCTTTTCCTTCCGTACAGTGCCAGAGCACGGAACCCTGTTCATATGGGAAAGAGAAGATCGTGCTCAGGATGGTATGGAAATTCCTGCGGCAGTTTTCATCAGTGACCATCAGATGGTAGAAAGGTGCCAGTCCGCCTGCCTTTTCAAGCAGCTTCGTTTCTTCCTCGTGAGAGACGCCTTCAATGGCTGACTTGAATACCGGAATAGGAAGATATTCTGCGCCATCAATAAACGCATCCGGTCTTTCCATCCTTTCCGCAGGCGTTCTCAGATCGATGATCTTTTTCAGACGGTATTCGTCTTTGAGTTTCTTTTCATCCCGGTGGTTGGCGCTGGAAAGCTTGGCGCTTCTTATCAGCGCATGGCTTCTGATCGTTCTGCCGTCCTTTGTCTTCAGACCTCCGAGATCTCTGGCATTGCTTATGCCTTCAAAAATAATAGCTCTGTTCATAGTTTTTCTTTCCATCTATTCTTCAATGATCGTAAAGTACACTTCATCAGGTCCCATGAAAGTAAAGATCCTTAGACCCGTGTAAGGATCTTCCTCATAGCCGCTGCAGCTGATACCATGCTTATCAAGTTTTTCCTTGAGAAACTCGGAATTGTTGCAGGCCAGCACGATATTCTGCAAAGGCAGATCCTTATAGGCCGGCGAACAGCGCACTTCGATCTGATTTTTTCTGAAATCAAAAAGATAATTGGTCTCGTCTTCGCTGATATCGATGGCTTTTTTCAGGCGGAAGCCAAGTTTGTCTTCATAGAATTCCCTCACTTCATCCTTGTCCTGTGCATAGACCGTTATTCTTGCGACATGCAGTTTTGAATAGAACGGATGAAAGGCGCTCTTCAGCGATCTTATGCGCCACTTGATCCTGCTGAGAGCTTCTTTGCGAAAATCCGGATGGACCAGCACATAGGCAAACATGATATAGAAAAGCTGTCCCAAAAAACCGCCGAAGGTGTTGGAGATGATATCATCGCAATCATAGAATCCCAGTTTGGTGATCAGCTGAATATTCTCAATAAGCAAGGTCGCAAGAAAACTGGTGAAAGTGACCTTGGCCGTGATATGAGAGCGCCGATACCAGTCAAAGACATACGGCAGAAGATAGCCCATCGGCACGAACATGACGATATTGAGATATACCTGCATGAAGTCATCCATATTGACGATCTTCACATGGCTCAAAGCTTCACCGGGACCTTTGGTAAACAGGATCTTGATCAGCTCGAGGACTCCGTAATCGATCTTGATGGAATTGCTCAGATCCTGATAGAAGGAGATATGCAGCAGATAGTCATTGGCAGCAGATCTCGAGAAGAAGGCGACGTAGCCAAGGATCGCCAGATAGACCATGAAGATCCCGACAAGGATGATCTTGCGGATATGCAGAAGATCGTCAGCTTTCGGATTCTCACTGACTCCGTCCCTTAGGCTTATTCCCAGTTTTGAACAGATGATGTGATCAGCCAGAGGCATAAGAAAGACCATCACAAACATCATGATGGTAACAGCTAATTCGGTTGCAGGAACAGTAAATTTAACACCCATCTATAATATGATATAACAAATCCTTGCTTTATCTACTCTATTGTCAGCAGGACGCCGATGGCGGCAATGATCAGCCCGATGATGTGTCTTGGGCTCAGTTTCTCCTTATAGAAGATCACGGCAATAAGTGCCATGAGAATGATCAGTGTGACTGATGAAAGGGGGCTGAGCTTGCCGATACTGAAGCCGTTTCGATAGGCCATGATATAGCCCAGGTCGATAAGGCATACGACAACGCCCAGGATGATCGAAAAGACATTGATCTTTTTCACCTGGTCAAACAGCGGAATGCCTTTGGCAGTAATAGAATACACGACCAGCGATGTCACAAGAGCTGTTGCATAGATGACGATGATCCCCGCAAAGGGATTCACATCCGGCGCCGTTTTTTCGGAAGCTACCTGGTACATCGCGCTTGCGGCAACTATCAGTATGAATGACAGTATTTTAAGCATTTTTTCTCCTTTTTT